>SLKW01000066.1 GCA_007134405.1 Paracoccaceae bacterium | reverse complement strand
GCCGCACTTCCGTCGGTGCTCCGCCGCGACTGCGTCCATCTGCGGCCGCCTCCTATGTCGGGAGCGCCGCATGGGAAAACGATGATCGAGCACCTGCGGCGAAGGTCCGGTTTGTCCGCAATCTCACCGCGCATGCTGTAGCGGGGCAGCCGCCGGGAGTAACGGTCGAACCGAGCCCATTGCCGACATTTGCGGACGGTGCAGCATGGGGCTCCGTGGAGGCTGCCGCATTTGTCATCCCGTTGTTACTGTCGGGCTCTACGCAGCCCGCGAACGGAAAACCGAAAGGGAAGAATCATCATGCGGCTACCGCTTCTGTCGCTCGCAATCACGGCGCTTGCCACCGGCGCCATCGCTCAGTCCGGGCCGCTGGTCATTTACACCTCGACGCCGACCGACCAGATGGACGAATTGGTCGCGCGCTTCAACGAGAGCTACCCCGACATCCAGGTCGAGTATTTCCGGTCGGGCACGACCGAGGTCATGAACCGGCTGGAGGCCGAGTTCGTCGCCGGCGACCCGCAGCCCGACGTGCTGCTGATCGCCGATACCGTGGTGATGGAGGGGCTGAAGGCCGAGGACCGACTAATGGCCTTCGCCGAGGCCGACACCACCGACACCGACGCCGACTTGCACGACGCCGACGGCTACTACTTCTCGACCAAGCTGATCACCACAGGCTTTGCCTACAACACCGAACTGGTCAGCGAGCCCGCCAGCAGTTGGGCGGAACTAACCGACCCCGCCATTGCCAGCCGCCTCACCATGGCGAGCCCGCAATATTCCGGCGCGGCGATGATCCATGTAGGCACTGTAGCCGAGACCGGGGGCTTCGGCTGGGAATACTTCGAGACTTTGGCAGAGAACGGCGCCATCGCCGGGCGCGGCAATGGCGGCGTGCTGTCGGCGGTGGCCAATGGGGAGGTCGATTACGGCATCATCATCGACTTCATGCCGCTCAATGCCGCGGCCGAGGGGTCGCCCATCGGCTTTGTGTTTCCCGATGAAGGCGTGACCGCGGTGACCGAGCCCGTGGCGATCCTGGCCACCGCGCGCAATGTCGAGGCCGCGCAGGCCTTCGTGAACTGGCAGCTGTCCGAGGAAGGCCAGCGCTTCCATGTCGAGCAGGGCTATCTGCCGCTGCGCGACGGCATCGACCGGCCCGCGACCTTCCCGGATGTGGAGATCGACATCATCCAGGTCGATCCCGCGATCCTGCTGGAGCAGTCCGAGGACATCAAGCGCCGCTTCGCCGATCTATTCGGCGGCTGATGGCCGGGGGCGCCCTTCGCGTCCGCGCCGGCTGGCGCCCGCCCATCTCGACCGAGGCGCTGCTTCTGGCGGCCCTCGGTCTTTACCTTCTGGGGCTGTGCGTCTGGCCGTTGATGCGGTTTCTGGCGCTGGTCTTCGAGGGCGGGCTGGTCGAGGGGCTGGGCTTTGTCGGGCAGGTCTGGGCCAGCCGGGCGGCGCGGGTGGCGACGCTCAACACGCTCGACGCCGCGCTCTGGGCGACCGTGCTGTCGGTCCTTCTGGGGGCAGGCATGGCGCTGCTGGTCAGCCTGACGGATGTGCGCGGGCGGGTCGTGCTGGTCTTCCTGTTGATCCTGCCGCTGCTGATCCCGCCGCAGGTCTCGGCACTGGCGTGGCTTTCGCTGATCGGGCCGCAGAGCCCGCTCTGGGCGCTGCCGGGGCTGGAAGGCTTTCGGCCTGCCCGCAACCCGCTGCTGGGCCGTGAGGGCGTCATCCTGGTCATGGGGATCGAACATGCGCCGATGGTCTTTCTGGCGTTGCGCGCGGGGCTGCGCGCCCTGCCGGGCGATCTGATCGACGCCGCCCGCGGGGCCGGTTCCAGGCCGTTGGGCACCGTGGGCCGGGTGATCCTGCCGTTGATGATGCCGGCGCTGCTGGCCGGCGCGGCGCTGGCCTTCGTCTCGGCGATCGGGAATTTCGGGGTGCCGGCGCTTCTGGGTATCCCGGGGCGCTATCCGGTGCTGTCGACGCTGATTTACCAGCGGCTCTCGGGCTTCGGGCCCAGCGCCTTGCCGGAGGTGGCCGCGCTGGCGCTGATCCTGGCCGGCATCGCCGCGGCCGGCATCATGGTTCAGGCCGTGGCACTCCGCCGCTTTGCCGTCCCGACCGACCGCACCGGTGGTGGGCATCACGGTTTTCCCCTGGGTCGCGCCAGGGGCGTGGTCACCGCCGCCGTCTGGGCGCTGATGACCGTGCTCGCGATCCTGCCGCTTCTGGCGCTGCTGGCGGCCGCTTTGGTGCCGTCGGTGGGTGTGCGCCTGACGCTGGCGACGGCGACCATCGGCAACCTGGTCGATGTCGTCGCGGGACTCAGCATGACGCAGCGTGCCTTCGTCAACAGCCTAACGCTGGCGACAATGGCGGCGGTCCTTACGCTGGCGGCGGCGGTGCCGCTCGCGTGGCTGGCAACGCGGGGTTTTCGTTCTGCGCGTCTGCTGAACCTGGCCTCTGACGTTCCGTACGTCCTACCCGGCATCGTGCTGTCGATCGCTTTCATCCTAACCTTCCTGCCGCCACTGCCGGGGCTTGGCATCAGCCTCTACAATACGCTGTGGATTCTGCTTCTCGCCTATCTCGCCCGCTTTTTCGCTCTCGCCTTGCGACCAGTCATGTCGGCACTCGCCCAGCTCGACCCGTCGCTCGAGGAAGCCGCGCGCAATGCCGGCGCGCGCGGTTTGCGCCGGCTTCTGACCATCGTGCTGCCCTTGGTCGCGCCCGCGGTGGGGGCGGGCGCGATCCTCGTCTTCCTTGGCGCGTTTTCCGAACTGACTGTGTCGGCGCTCCTCTGGTCGCGCGGCAACGAGACGCTGGGCGTCGTGGTATTCTCGCTTTATGACGAAGGGCGAACGACAATGGCGGCGGCGGTGTCGATCTGGGTCCTGGCGGTGGTCCTGACGCTCGCGGGCCTGGTTACGCTGCTGGTCCGCCGCCTGCCTCAAGGAGTGCTACCATGGCAGTCGTGAGCCTTTCCGGCGTCGGTTTCTCGGCCGGCGCTGCGCAAATCCTGTCCGGGATCGACCTTGTGCTGAACGAGGGGGAATTCATGGCGCTGCTGGGCCCGTCGGGCTGCGGCAAGTCGACGCTGCTGCGCCTTGTCGCCGGGTTCGAGCAGGTGACCGAGGGGCGGATCGAGCTGGAGGGCCGCGGCGTGTCCGCCCCCGGCCGGCATGTCCCGCCCGAGGACCGCGGCATCGGCATGGTGTTCCAGTCCTACGCGCTTTGGCCGCATCTCGATGTCGCCGGCAACCTCGGCTACGGGCTGCGCGTGCGGCGGATGCCCGCAACCGAGCGCGCCAGGCGTGTGGCCGAGGCGCTTGAGACGGTGGGACTGGCGGGTTTCGAGGGGCGGCGGGTGCAGAACCTCTCGGGCGGGCAGCGGCAGCGAGTGGCGCTGGCGCGATGCCTGGCGATGAAGCCGCGGGTGCTGCTGCTGGATGAGCCGCTGGCGAACCTGGATGCGCATCTGCGCGAGGCGATGGTGGACGAGTTGCGCCGGTTGCACCGGGTGACCGGCGTCACGGTGATTTACGTTACCCACGACCAGGCCGAGGCGATGGCGATGGCTGATCGTATAGCAGTGATGGAGGCGGGGCGTGTCTTGCAGATTGCAACTCCCCAGCGGCTTTGGCGGGAACCGGCAAGCGCGTCCGTGGCGCAGTTTCTCGGCCGTGGTCAGGTTGTGCCGGCCGAAGTACTTGACCCGGGCGCCGATGCCCGCGTGCGCCTGTTCGGCCACGAAGCCATCTTGCGTGCGCCCGCAGGCGTGGTCTGCGGCCCCGCCGACGTCTGCCTGCGCCGCGGCGATCTGCGTCCCGCGCCCGAGGGTTTCAAGGCCCGCCTGATCGACTGCCGGCCACTGGGCGACACCCACCTGCTGAGCGTCGTCCCCGAGGCCGCGCCGGACATCGTTCTGCGCGCCGAGGCTGCGGTCGCACCTTCCGCCGACGACCATTTGCGCATAGCCGTAGCCGATGGATGGGTCCTCCCGGCCATCGACGGCGAGCGCACTCTGCGCGCTGCCGTAGAGTGATCCTGTGATCCGGGCTACTGGTGCCCATCCCTGCTGGCGCTGGTCGCTTTGATCGCCGGGGCGCCGGCGCCCTGGCTTACCGGCACCCTGTCGCGGAGCTAATATCCGGTCGACAAGCCAACCAGCGAACAGCATGAAGGCCACGCTGTTCGCGGTGTAGAGCGGAAGCATAAACCAGCGTGACATGCGCCCAGCCCTTCGCCTCGGCGACACGCACTTGCTGGAAGAAGAATGCCGTGTTCCAGGCAGCCGGCCCCATCAGCGCTGGCACCATCAGCCAGAAAGCCGGGTGGCTAACCGCCTCGCCGCGCGTCCACATCCGGCTCTGAATCCCGGTGCTGCCGCCGGCTTCAACGAAGGATTGCGGCGTGCGTTCATGCCGCAGCGACGACCAGAGAACCGACGCGAGTGCAACAAGCGCCGCAGCCGCGATCAGCCACAACGGCGCGCCCGCGGCTCGCGACAAACCAGCGCGCCATCGCCACCATCGCGGCATGGCCGATGGGACCCTGGCACTGTCGCCGCATTTCGAAATACGCCCGGACCAATCGATTTCTCCGGACCGATGCCTTCGCGGGGTGAGGCCCAGAAAGGCTCCGACATTCTCAGCTCGTCGGAACCGCGAGGGGTCATCGATCAGCGCAACAAACTCAACGCTACCACAGAGCCGACGCCGGGAATGGTCATCAAGCGGTGGGCGACGGGATGCTTTGCTGCTTTCTCCTTCACGGCGCGATCGAGATCACCAGCCGCCTCACAAGTTCGGCTTCACGGAACTGTTGCAATCCATCGCTAAGCGGCTCTTCATCGTCAAGGAGGATGCATGACAACGCCTGCCGAGGCCCCTTTCGTTTCAGTTGAGGGGATCACCAAAGCCTGGAACGGCCAGCTCGGCGTCAGGGGCATCTCGCTTGAGATCCCGCGCGGCGCCTTTGTTGCGCTCCTCGGTCCATCCGGCTGCGGCAAGTCGACAACGTTGCGCCTTATCGCGGGGCTCGAGACCCCCGACCGCGGAACTATCCGCATTGACGGGCGCGACGTAACGGCCGCGCCGGCCTCGTCCCGAGGTCTGTCGATGGTCTTTCAGTCCTACGCGCTTTTTCCGCATCTCGACGTTGCCGAGAACGTGCTTTTCGGGCTGAAGGTGCGTCGGGTGCCGAAGGCAGAGCAGCGCGTGAAGCTCCAGCAGGCGCTGGAAATGACCGGGCTGACGGGGCTCGAGCGGCGCAAGCCGGGGGCGATCTCTGGTGGTCAGCGCCAGCGTGTGGCCCTCGCCCGCGCCATCGTCGCGGGCCACCCCCTGTGCCTGATGGACGAGCCGCTGTCGAACCTCGACGCAAAGCTGCGCCATTCGGTACGCCGCGACATCAAGAAGCTTCAACGCGACCTCGCGATAACGGTGATCTACGTCACACACGACCAGACCGAGGCGATGAGCATGGCGGACATGGTCGTCTTGATGAAGGACGGGGAGATCGAGCAGGCCGGACGACCGGTGGATCTTTACGAACAGCCCGCAAGCACCTTCGTCGCAGGCTTCGTGGGGAGCCCGCCAATGGCACTCATTGACGCGCATCATCTGCCCGAAGTGGCGCGTGTGGCGGGAACCGAGCCGGTCTTCGGAATCCGGCCGGAGCATCTTTGGCTGGCCGAGACCGGCAAAGGCCGCATTCGCGGGGTGATCACCCACTGCGAGTACATGGGCTCCGAGACATTCCTCAGCTTCGAGGCAGCGGGTACGCATGGCCTGACCGTGCGCCTGCCCGGCGAAGTGCGCAAGGCGGTAGGCGAGGTTGCAGAACTCTCGTTCGACCTGTCGCACCTTCACATGTTTGACAAATCCACCGGCTACCGGATGGCCTCGTCGAGACCCAAGACCGCTCATCCCGAGCGGTCGCATCAGCCCTACCCAACGGAGGAGATGACATGACACGACACACACTCGCCGCGTCCCTGCTTGCAGGTGCCACGGCGCTCGGATCGATGCCAGCGGCGTCGCAGACCGAACTCACCATGTACTACCCGATCGCGGTCGGCGGCGCGCTGACGCAGGTGGTCGATGGGTTGATAGCGGATTTTCATGCGGAGCATCCCGACATCCGCGTCAATGCGATCTACGCAGGCAACTACGACGACACGCGCGTACGCGTGCTCTCGGCAATCGCATCGGGTGAATCCGCCCCGCTGTCGGTGCTCTTCTCCATCGACGCGCTGGACCTGATCGAGCAGGAGATGATCATCCCCTTCGACGACGTGGTCGAGACCGACGAAGAGCGTGCCTGGCTTGATAGCTTCTACCCGGGTCTGATGGCCAACGGCCGGATCGAGGGCCAGACCTGGGGGGTACCGTTCCAGCGCTCGACCATCGTCGCCTACTACAACAAGGAAATGTTCCGCGAGGCTGGCCTAAACCCGGATACGCCGCCCACCACCTGGGACGAGATGGTCGAGATGGGGCGCGCGCTGCGCGAGACCGGCCCCTTCGGGATCATGGTTCCCTCGACGGGCTATCCCTACTGGATGTTCCAGGCCTTCGCCACGCAGAACGGCGTCGAGTTGATGAACAGCGACGGGACCGAGACGTTCTTCGACGATCCGGCGGTCATCGAGGCGCTGGAATTCTGGGTATCTCTCGCGGCCGAGCACGACATCATGCCCTCGGGGACAATCGAATGGGGCACGCTGCGTCAGGCCTTCCTCGAGGGGCAGACGGCGATGATGTGGCACACCACCGGCAACCTGACGGCGGTGCGTGATCAGGCCGCGTTCGAGTTCGGGGTCGCCATGCTGCCTGCGAACGAGCGTCCCGGATCGCCCACCGGCGGCGGCAACTTCTACCTCTTCGAGGGCGCCAGCGACGACGAGTACCGCGCCGCGCTGACCCTGATCCGTTTCCTGACCGATCCTGAGCGCGCCGCGGAATGGTCGATCGCTACTGGCTACGTCGGCATCAGCCCGGAGGCCTACGAAACCGAGGCATTGCAGGACTACGCCGAGAACTTCCCCGCCGCGCTCGTTGCCCGCGATCAGCTGGAATACTCGGTGGCGGAACTTTCGACCTACGAAGGCGCGCGGGTGCGCGATGCGCTCAACACGGCGATCCAATCGTCGCTGACCGGGTCGGCCGAGCCGGCCGAGGCATTGCGCCAGGCGCAAGCCACCGCCGACCGCCTGCTCGCGCCCTACCGCTGATGCAATCGGGCGGGGGCGCGCTGTTGCGCCCCCGCTAATCAGGACCCCTGCATGAACGACCACGCCCGGTTCGAACGCCGTCGTCGCATCCTCTATGCATGGATGCTGTTGTCGCCGGCATTGATCCTGCTGTCGCGCTTCGCCTTCATCCCTACCGCGACCACCCTCTGGGCGAGCCTCTTCTCGCGCGGGACCCGCCGGAACCCGTCCGAATTCGTCGGCGCCGGCAATTACGCCGATCTCTTCGCTGATCCGACCTTCGCGAAGGTCGCTGTCAACAACCTGATCTACGCCGGCGTCACCATCCCGGTCTCCATCGTGATCGCGCTTGCCATGGCGCTCTGGGCCAACTCGCGGATCGCCGGGCGCGGCTTCGTGCGGACAGCCTATTTTACGCCGACGATGCTCCCGATGATCGCCGCGGCCAACATCTGGCTCTTCTTCTACACGCCCGGGCTGGGCGTATTGGACCAGATCGGCGCGCTCTTCGGCTTTGGCTCGGTCAACTGGCTCGGCCGTCCGGAAACCGCGCTCTGGGCCGTGATCATCGTCACGATCTGGAAAGAGGCAGGTTTCTTCATGATTTTCTATCTGGCGGCACTGCAAACGATCCCGCCCGACCTAAAGGAGGCTGCCGACATCGAGGGCACGAGCCGCTGGACCTATACCCGTCGCGTCGTCCTGCCGCTGCTGATGCCGACGACAATCTTCGTTGCGGTCAATGCTCTGATCAATTCGGTCAAGCTGATCGACCACCTGTTCATCCTGACCAAGGGAGGGCCGTCTGACGCCTCGAAATTGGTGCTCTACTACATTTGGGAACTGGCCTTTGCCTTCTTCGACCGGCCGCAGGCGGCGGCGCTTACGGTGATGGTGCTGGTGGTCCTGGGAATTGTTGCAGCGATCAAGTTCACCATCCTTGACCGCAGGACACACTACCAATGAACGTCGCCATTCTGACCTATGCCCGCCCGCGCCTGACACTGGCTCTCGACACCGTCGCTGGCTGGACGCTGGCGGTAATCTGGATCGCGCCCCTGGTCTTCGCCGTCTGGGCGGCCTTTCATAGCACCTCGGACGCGGTCAATTTCAACCTCGCTGGGGCCTGGACGCTCGAAAATTTCCGTACCGCCTGGGCCGGCGCGCCGTGGCTGCGCTACTTCTTCAACAGCTTCCTGCTGGTCACCGTGGTGCTGACGGGGCAGCTGGTGGTGACCACACTCGCCGGCTATGCATTCGCGCAGTTTCAGTTTCCCGGGCGTGACGTGCTCTTCATCCTGGTGTTGCTGCAACTCTTCATTCTGCCGGAGGTGCTGATCGTCGAGAACTACGTCATGGTCGCCCGGCTGGGGATGTTCGACACGGTCTTCGGCATCGGCGTGCCTTATTGGGCCAGCGCCTTCGGCATCTTCCTCATGCGCCAGGCGTTCAAGAGTGTGCCGAAGGAACTGGACGAGGCGGCGCGTATCGAGGGATGCAGCTGGCTTGGCGTCCTTTGGCGCGTCTACGTGCCGGCGGCGCGCCCGACTTACCTGGCCTATGCGCTTGTCTCCGTCTCCACCCACTGGAACAATTTCCTCTGGCCGCTAATTGTCACCAATTCTGAAACGACACGGCCGCTGACCGTAGGGTTGTCGCTCTTCGCCGCACCCGAAAGCGGGGTCAACATCTCGGTTATTTCTGCGGCGACAATTATGTCCATTGCTCCTCTGCTGATAGCCTTCCTGCTCTTCCAGCGTCAGTTCGTGCAAGCCTTCCTGCGCGCCGGCATCAAGTAGTGCGCCCGCTCTATATTGGCCGATGCTCGTGCTGCTTTGGTGGCAATTGCCAGCTTCGTCTGAATATCGTGGGTGATGGCAAAAGGGTCATCTCGCACCCGCAGCGAATGTCCGGAATGTCCGCGAATTTGCCGCTCACGCTTAGGCGCGGCCCCCGTCAAGTTGAGCCCTTTCCTGACGTTAGATGAGATTGCAGCATTGGTCCCGACCGTGCAGGTGCAGCAGAGAATGCCTATCCTTTGCTTCAGTGCAGCTGCTACGGCATCCTAATGGCAACCGGCTGACAATGGCCGCGCGCTCCCTGGCGCAAGAAACCGAGCCAGTTGTCGCTGAGCGCGCGGACGACCAATCCCGTTGTGCTGGCCTGCAAGCGGGTTGGGCTGGCAAGGGCCGCCTCGTCCTATTGGCGGTTGCATTGGTTTTCCCGAAGTTGCCGTCCTCGGCAACCGGAATGGAGAACCCTCCTTGGCGGCGTCAGCGCAGAATGCCGCATTGTTGGAAAATGGCGGGGTGTCTCGCAGGGCATTGGCAGCCATCTGGCCCGGTCTATCCACCGCCCTGTGCTGGAATGGCGCTATCGACAATCGATTCCAGTTCGGCGGCGCCGGTCGTCAGCGGCGCGGTGTCGCGGCGGGCGCGGGCGATGAGGAAGAGCCCCTCATGCGTCGCCTCCACCATCAGCGCCAGCGTTGCGGCGCGATCGGGGGCGATGCCGGCGGTCTCGAAGGCCACGCGCATCACGTCGGCCCATGCGTCGAAGGCGGCGCGGCAAAGTTCGGCCAGCGTCGCTACCTCGCCCTGGGCGTCGAGGATGATCGGCGCCACCGGGCAGCCGAAGGTGTAGTCGGATTCCGCCATCAACTCCGCCGTCAGCTCGATGAAGTGGCGCACGCCGGCCCCCGGGGTCGGCGCCTCGGCCATTGCCTCGCGCAGCGCAGCGGTCGCCTGGTCGATGCTGGCCCGCGTCGCCTCCGCCACGATGTCGGTCTTGCCGCCGGGGAAGTGGAAATAGAGCGAGCCGCGCGGGGCGTCGCTCTCGGCCAGGATGTCGTTGAGCGAGGTGCCGTAATAGCCCCGCTCCTGGAGGAGCCGGGCGGTGGTCTCGATCATCCGGTCGCGGGTCTTCACGGTCATGACAGGTCCTTACGCCTTCGGTTGCATTATGGCAACTGGTTTATATAATATGCAGAACGATCTACCTATCCATAGCGTGAACCGCCGCAAGCAAAGGAGGCCTGTCATGACCGACACCCAACGCGAAACGATCGAGACCTGCCGCCTGGTGACCCCGCAGGGGGTTGCAATCGCCTACGACCGCTTCGGCACCGGTTCGCCCCTTGTGCTCGTCCACGGGTCGTTCAGCGATCATCGCAGCAACTGGCAATTCGTGGCGCCGGACTTCGCCCGCCACTTCACAATCCATGCCCTCGCCCGCCGCGGGCGCGGCAAAACCGACGCGACCGGAGGCCACAGTGTCTACGACGAGGCCGCGGATGTCGCCGCGCTGATCGCGGCAATCGACGGCCGCGTCCACCTGCTCGGCCATTCCTACGGGGCGCTTGTCGCGCTGGAAGGCGCGGTGCACGCGCCCGACCGCATCGCCAAACTCGTGCTCTACGAGCCGCCCATTCCCGGCATCGTCACGCCGGCCACCCTTGCCGCGCTGGACGCGCGGGCGGCTGCCCGGGACTGGGAGGGCTTCACCGAGACCTTTCTGCGCGAAGTGGTGTCGGTCACCGAGGCGGAATTGGCCGCATTCCGCGAAAGCCCGCTCTGGCCGCAATTCGTCGCCGATGCACGCGCCACCACCCACGAAGTCGGCCTGCCCGGATTCTCCTTCGATCCTGATCGCTACACCGAACTGAAGATGCCGGTCATGCTCCAGGTCGGCACCGAGACCCAGGGCGATTACTGGGCGACCGACGCCCTTGCCGACGTCCTGCCGAACGCGCGGATCGCGGAACTGTCCAACCAGGGGCACGACGCCATGTTCACCGCCCCCGATCTCTACGCCCGGCAAGTGATCGACTTCCTGCGTGGGTCGGTCACTTCGCCCGGCCAGGACCCGCGGGTGCAGATTGACCCAACCACAATGGAGACTCAGTCATGATCGACGACAACCTGATGACGATGGACATGCTGCGCGTGGTGACGCCGGGTCGCGTGAGACTTGCCTGTGACCGCTTCGGCACCGGGCCGCCCCTGGTGCTCGTCCACGGAGCGTTCTGCGATCACCGCAGCAACTGGCAATTCGTGGCGCCGGACTTCGCCCGCCACTTCACGGTCCACGCCGTCGCCCGCCGCGGGCGCGGCGAAAGCGACGCGACCGCAGGCCACAGCGTCGCCGACGACGCGGAGGACGTAGCCGCGCTGATCGCGGCGATCGAAGGCCCCGTCCATCTGCTCGGCCATTCCTACGGTGCACTGGTCGCGCTGGAGGGAGCGGCGGGGGTGCGCGAACGGGTCGCGAAGCTGGTGCTCTATGAGCCGCCGCCACCCGAAGCCTCGTCGGCCGGGCAGCTGGACGAACTCGAAGGCTTCGCCGCCGCTCGCGACTGGGAGGGATACGTGGGGTTATTCCTCCAGGACGAGTTGTCGCTATCTGACAGCGAGCTTGCCGAGATGCGCGAGACGCCGCTCTGGCCGCAATTCGTGGCCCAGGCGCCGCCGACGCGCCACGACCTGCTGGCGCTGCCCCGGCACGGCTTCGATCCGAAGCGCTTTGCCGGAGTCGACATGCCGGTCATGCTTCAGATCGGGACCGAAAGCCGGCGCGAGGCCTATGCGACGGACGCGCTTGCCGCCGTGCTGCCCAACGCGCGGATCGCGGAATTGCCCGGGCAGGGGCATGACGCCGTGTTCACCGCGCCGGAACTCTTCGCGCGCCAGGTGATCGACTTCCTGCGCGAATGAACCGCCGGAAGGACGAAGAAGGGCGGCGCCCGGATTGTGGGCGCCGCCTTTCTGGCCGTGACGGCCGCTGGTTCAGTCGGTAAAGGTGACTTCGTCGGCTTCGGACCGGCGCAGGAGTTGGGTTTCGAGGATATGGGCGGCGCGGTCGCGACCCATCTCAACCCCTGCCTCCAGCCCCGAGCGGAAGTGGAAGCCGTTGTAGATCCGCGACGACATGCAGCTTTCCACCGCCGCGTCGAGCGTGTCGTAGTCCCGCGTCTCGGCCATGCCCTCGGGGGCGCTGCCCGAGACTCGGGTGAAGGCCACGTCCGACCCAAAGCCTTCCTTCAGGATCTCGGCTCCGCCGGCGCAGAGGGTCGAGAGCGCCGCCGGATAGTCGGGATGCGGCGGGGTGGTCATCTCGGGCTCCCAGTCGGGATCGGCGGAAGTCGCCGGGTTGCCATCGTCGTCGGCGTTGCGGATGGCGGTACGCGGGCGCCAGAGCCTGTATTCGTACTTGGCGTCCCAGGCCGAGACCAGGGCATCGAAGTTGTCCACCGCGAGCAGCGCGAATAGCCGGGCAGCGGGCCAGAGATGGGTGTCGTTCTCGGCGATATGGGCGCGGGCGAAGTCGGGGTAGCCGACGGTCGAGTATTCCGCCCACCAGTAGCCGATATGCGTCTGCTCCTCGCTGCGCTCGGCGCTGTCCTGGCCGCCCAGGCGCTTCACCTCGGCGAAGTCCTCGGCGTAGCGGGCGCTGTCAAGCGCGGGCGGCGGGCCGGGGCGAAACTGGTCGGGCGCGTCCATCGCGAAGGGTTCGGTCGCGGCCCAGCCGGTGCCGACCGCGACCTCGTGCGGCGGTGTCGGCCGGTAGACGCCGGGTGCGTCGCCGGCGGTGAAGCTGCCGTCGCTCGCGTGTCCGTCGCCGTCGCGCGTGGCAAGGATCGCCGCGGCGACGGCGGCCTCGCTCCAGTCGAGGACGAGGGTGGCGTCGCGGAATTCGGGCTGCGACAGCATCCACTCGGCCTGGTCGGTGTCCATCGCCGCGGCGGCGGTGCCGAGCGTCAGAGCGGCGACGCAGGCCGATGCGGCGAGATGGGGATGGGGACTTCGGGTGTTCGGGGTGCGAGTGTTCGGGGTGGTCATGGTTTCTCCTTTCTTCAGTGGGTCACACGCGGCACGTCAGGTTCTGTCAGCGCCGGCTGCCGCGGCCTTCGCAGGGGCGAAGG
>SLKW01000080.1 GCA_007134405.1 Paracoccaceae bacterium | reverse complement strand
TCCTGGCCCCACTCGAGCACGAAAACTCAGCCCGCAGCGGCGCCGTCACAGCCTAATCGCCTTGTTCAGTGGCAACTTGTTAGCCGCGCTTGGTGTAAACCTTTGATATAAAGGGTTGCTTCGTGCTGGCTCATCCCGCCGCTCCTTTGGCAGACTTTCTCACCGGCGTTTGTTGGAGAAGCGATCGACCCGATTGCAGACGACGCGCCCAAGCGCACCGGCGGCGGAACTCTACGCAAGGAACGCCAACCTTGGTTTCAATCTGCCAAGCGATCCGCGCATACGCCAGCCTGACATGCGCAAATCCGCTTCAAGGAAGCGATAGGTAGTCGGCGGCGACAAACCCTGTCATTTTCGGCGCGCCGACCAGCGAGACCCGACACCAGAGTTGACCCACCTCGGTTACGCAGTGGTGACGGGTCAAGGCAGTGCCATCCGGTAGGCCGAGGATCACGCGATAGCCGAGCCCTGGGCCGGCTCGAAGCTTCAGAAGCTCGCTTCCAGCGCCCGCGACCACCGCGCGACTGCCCATGCTCCCCGCGGTTGTCGCGCAACCGGCGAGGAAGAGGATCGCAACCAGCGAGGGAATGAGCTTGTCACGCATTATGAAACCTCTGCTCTTTCGCGCCCACTGTTTCGCGAGCCGTGCCGATCATGTGAATGAAAACAGGGTGCCTGGCAAGATTGAGCCGTACATCTGGAGCGGCGGTTCGGTGGTGCGCGGCAGCCAGCTATTCAGGCATGTCTCTGCCGCTCACCAGCGTGCGAGTGAAGATATCGCGGACCGAAAAAGGGTTGGAGGCGGGTACCGGAATCGAACCGGTCTACACGGATTTGCAATCCGCTGCGTAACCTCTCCGCCAACCCGCCATTGCTGGTGTCGTCTAGGCTTTCAGCAACCGAGCGTCAAGCGCCGCGCGGTGGCGCGTGTCTTGCGACTGATGCCTGACCGACACCTCTAGCCGTTGGATTGCTTTCGAGGCTGATCGCCGCTTGCCCGTCTCGGGGCGCCAAGGTAGGGTGACCCGTCGAAAGACGGGACAGAAAATCTGGGCAGGCGCGGCTTGTGGGATGACCCGCGCGTCAGTTTACGGCGGGATTGGGCGGAAATGCTGGCAATCGATTGTGGGCAGCGAGCCGTTGGGCGCGGGCGCGAGCGTCTTGAACGGGCGCTCGTGCCGGCGCTACTCATACTGACCGCCCTCGCTACTTCAGCCTGTACGGTGCCCCGCAGTGCGGCGTTGCCGACCGAGATCCTTCGCGAAACTCGGGGGGAGGATTCCGATTTTCACGTCGTTCCGGTGACGCGCGCCGCTTTGGCCGAGATCGCTTCCTGGCCACGGCCGGCAGGCGGCAATCGTCACGATTGGGTTGGAACCGGCCTGCCGCCCAACACCCGCCCGATCCGGGCGGGTGACGTGCTCACGATCTCGATCTGGGACAGCCAGCGCGACTCGCTGCTGACCGGCGAACTGGAGCGTGTGGTCAATCTGCAGAATGTCATCGTGTCGCCCTCCGGTCGCATCTTCGTGCCGTATGTCGGTGAGTACGCGGTTGATGGCATGAGCTCGGAACAGGCGCGGCGCGGGATTCAGGAATTGATGACCCCGATCGTGCCTGACGCTCAGGTACAACTCGCGGTCGCGCCGGGACCTGCGAATGCCGTCGATGTCGTGGCGGGTGTCACGCAGCCCGGTCGCTATCCGCTTACGGAAACCAGCCCGACATTGCTGGGTATACTGGCCGAGGCAGGCGGCATCCCGCCCGACATGCGCAATCCACTCATTCGCCTCCAACGCGCAGGTCGAAGCTACGCGATTCCCGCGCAGCAGCTTTTCGCCAACCCTGCGCATGACACGGTTCTTCGCGGCGGAGACCGGATCGTGGTCGAGCCCGATCAGCGCACGTTCATCGCACTTGGAGCGACGGGGCGGCAGGAGGTCGTGGCCTTCGAGCGCGAGGATATCACGGCGCTCGAGGCGCTCTCGTCGATCGGCGGCTTGGCCGACCGGCGCGCCGATATCCGCGGCGTGATGGTCCTCCGCGAGTATCCGAACAGCGCCGTACGCGCGGACGCGCAAGGGCCGCGCAAACCGTGGGTGATCTTTTCCTTCGACCTGGCGACTGCTGACGGACTTTTCGCGGCCCGAAATTTCCGCATCGAACCCAACGACGTGGTTCTTGCGACGGAAGCCTCACTGCCAATGATCACAACGGCGTTCGCCCTCTTCCGTTCGGTCCGTGAGATCGGCGATTGAGCCCTATCCGGTTCAAGTAGACTAGCCGAGGAAGCTCGGCACCGTGCGTAGCGCCAAGGCCGGGGAAATCTTGCGGGGTCGCTGCTCAGCGCTCGATCAACGCGCGCAGCGCCTCCAACTTGCGCGCGAGCAGTTCCGTGTCCCCTCTCGTTTCGACGTTGAGGCGGAGAACCGGTTCGGTATTGGATGCGCGAAGATTGAAGCGCCAGTTACCGAAGCTCAGCGACAGACCATCGCTCGTGTCGATCTCGGTGGCGCTTGGTGCATGAGCCGCACGCACCCGGTCGACAGCCGCCGACGGATCGTCAAGTGAGAAGTTGATTTCACCCGACGATGGATGCGCGGTGCGCAGGTCAGCGACCAGCTCGGCCAACGGCCGGTTTCGGCGGCTAATGAGTTCTGCGATCAGCAACCAGGGTATCATCCCGGAATCGCAGCAGTAGAAGTCGCGGAAATAGTGATGAGCGGACATTTCGCCGCCATAGACTGCACCGGTGTCGCGCAGCGCAGCCTTGAAGAAGGCGTGGCCCGTTCGCGACTGGATGGCCCGGCCTCCCTGCCGCGCAATCGTTTCGCGTGCGGCCCAAATGACGCGGCCATCGTGAACCACCGCTGCGCCGGGGCTGTGTACGAGAAATGCTTCCGCAAGAAGAGCTACGACGTATTCGCCTGCCACAAAGCAGCCGGTGCTGTCGAACAGGAAGCAGCGGTCGAAGTCGCCATCCCAAGCGACACCGAAATCGGCCCCTTCGGCGCGGATATGCGCGATGGTCGGCGCGCGATTTGCCTCCAGCAACGGGTTGGGGATCCCGTTCGGAAAGCTGGGGTCGGGTGCGTGATGCAGGCGGATAAACTCCACAGGCGCGCCGCGCGCGCCGAGTTGCGCCGCCAGAGCATCGAAAGTGGGCCCCGCCGCGCCGTTCCCCGCATTGACCAGAATGCGAAGCGGCCGCAGTGATGGGATGTCAACGAATGAGAGCACGTGATCGGTGTACGCAGCGCGCGCGGCCTTGCTGTAGTCATGCCAGGCGCCGCCACCGGCTGCGGGGCCGAAATCGTCAGCCTCCACCAAGTCCCGCATCGCCGCAAGTTCGGTGTCGGGCCCAAGCGGTGCGGCGCCGCGCTTGACCAGCTTCAGGCCGTTGTATTCGATGGGATTGTGCGAGGCGGTGACGCACAAACCACCGCACGCCTCGAAATGTCCTGTCGCAAAATAGACTTCTTC
>SLKW01000112.1 GCA_007134405.1 Paracoccaceae bacterium | reverse complement strand
GCTGAAGTTCGATACCGTCGAGTTCGAACTCGGCTATCGCAGCGGGCGGATCATCCGGCTGCATTGCAAGAGGCTGCCCGATGGCAGTCATGTCGGCCTGCGCATCGACGTCACCGCCATCCGCGAGGCCGAGCGGCGCCTGAGCGAGATCATCGATGGCGCCCGGATCGGCACCTCCGAGCTGGATCTGGAAACCGACGTCGAAGAGGTCAATCGCTATTACGCGGAAATGCTGGGCTTCCGGTCCGAGGAGTTTGCGCTGGTCCCGCAAGCGCTGTGGGATGATCTGGTCCATCCCGAGGACCGGGAGCGCGTCACGGATGGGTTGCGCCGCATCAAGGCCGGCGAGAGCGACAGCTTCGAAGCCGAATACCGCATGCGGCACCGGAATGGCCACTGGGTGCATGTGCTCGAACGCGGGCGGGTCAGCCGGCGCGAACCCGGCGGAAAGCCGCTGCGCCTCAGCGGCGTGACAATCGACCTGACCCAGCAACGCAACGCCGAGGAGCGCCTGCATCAGATCCTCAGCGCCACCTCGGTCGGGGTTTGGGAGCTGGACAACACCACGGGCGCTGTCGAGATCGACGAACAATACGCCGCGCTCCTGGGATACGAGCACTCCGAAATCTGCCCGATGACCCATGCCGAATTCGAGGCGCGGGTCCATCCTGACGACCTGCCAAAGCTCTACGAGAATGTGGCGGGGCATTTCCGATCAGGCCAGCGCAGCGTCTCGCACGAGTTTCGGATGCGCCACAAGGACGGCCGCTGGATCTGGGTCCTGTCGAAAGCCCAGGTCACCCACTGGGCCGCCCCGGGGAAACCGGCGGCCGAAAGCGGTGTCATGCTCGACATCACCGAGCGCAAATTGCGCGAATTCGCGCTGGCCGAGGCCAAGGAGGCGCTGGAAAAGGCGCTGGCCGCCCGCCAGGAGGCCGAGCAGCGTTTCGCGGATATTGCCGCGGTGAGCGACGACTGGTTCTGGGAGCAGGATGCAGATCGTCGTTTCACCTATCTGTCCAGCGGCTTCGAACGCGCGACCGGCTTCAAGCCCGAGCGGCTGCTGGGGCGTACCCGCGAGGAGGTCACTCGCGGTCGCGTGGCACAAGCGCAAGCGGACTTGACCGAGATCGCGCGGAGGACCGAAGCGCGCGAGGCCTATTCGGGCTTCGTCTACCGTATCGGCGATGACGCCGCGAGCCAGCCGATCTGGGTGAGGGTCAGCGGCGCGCCGCATTTCGCGCCGGACGGGACCTATCTCGGCTATCGTGGCGTGGGGTCGAACGTGAGCGCCCTGGTAGCGGCGACGGAACGCGCCGAAGCCGCAAACCGCGCGAAATCGCAATTCCTGGCGAACATGAGCCACGAGTTGCGCACCCCGCTGACGGGCGTCCTTGGCATGGCGGAGCTCCTTGCCGACACAGGCGTCGATCCCGACCAGCGCAAGATGATCGACACGATCCGCGATTCCGGCGAGGGGCTGCTGGCGATCCTCAACGACATTCTGGACCTCGCCAAGATCGAGGCCGGCAAGATGGAACTGGAGGCTGCGCCCTTCACCCCGGCCGATCTGGCACGCCGTGTCCAGGCGCTTTACAAGGTGCCAGCCGAGGCGAAGGGTCTGCAGCTTCGCGTGACCAGTTGCGCGCAAGGCGAGGCGAGGCGTCTGGGTGACTGCAACCGGCTGCTGCAGATCCTCAACAACCTCCTCGGCAATGCGCTGAAGTTCACCCAGGCCGGGGCTATCTCGGTCGATCTCGTCATCCTTCCAGGCGACCAGATGCAGATCCGCGTCGCGGACACGGGTATCGGCATGACGCCGGTCCAGTCCGCGCGGGTCTTCGAGGAGTTCGAACAGGCCGAAGGCTCCACGGCGCGGCGTTTCGGCGGCACGGGGCTTGGCCTGTCGATCACCCGGCGGTTGGTGCAGCTCATGGCGGGAGACATCGCTCTGCGCAGCGCGCCTGGGCAGGGGACGACTGTCAGCGTGCGTCTCCCCGCACCTCCGGCCGGACAGGACCGCCCGCCGAAGCCTCGTGTCCAGACGGATCTGTCCGGGCTCAGGGTTCTCGTGGCCGACGACAACAGTACCAACCGTCGGATCCTGGCGGGGATGCTGAGCGGATTGGGCGTCGAGGTCACGCTCGCCGATGACGGCCGCGCGGCGCTCGCGGCCTTCGAGCCCGGCAGGTTCGACCTGCTCCTTCTCGACATTGCCATGCCCGGTCTCGACGGACTGGAGGCGCTTACTGAGATCCGCTCCCGCGAGCGCGCGGCCGGGGCGAAGCCAATCCCTGCGATCGCGGTGACGGCGAACGCGATGCAGCATCAGGTCGACGAGTACCTGGAAGCGGGCTTCGTAGGCCACGTGGCCAAGCCGTTCCGAAAGGTTGCCTTGGCCGAGGCGGTCGCCCGCCATGTGGGGGCACCCTCCGTTGGTGCCGTGACCTGACCGCAGCCCTCGGCCATGCGGCTTAGCCGCGGCGCGCCCGCCGGCGCATCAGCAACCCGGCCACCACAACCGAAAGCGTGACGATCCCGATCACGATCGTCGCGAGCGCGTTCACATCCGGGCTGACCCCCAGGCGAACCTTGGAAAAGATCACCATCGGCAAGGTCGAGGCACCGGGGCCGGACACGAAGCTCGCGATCACCAGGTCATCGAGCGAGAGGGTGAAGGCCAGCAGCCACCCCGCGACCAGGGCCGGGGCAATGACCGGAAGCGTGATGTCGAAGAAGACCCGGACCGGGCCGGCACCCAGATCGCGCGCCGCCTCCTCGAGGCTTTCGTCCATGTCACGCAGCCGCGACTGCGCGATCACGGCGACGAAGGCCGCGCAGAAGGTCGTGTGGGCGATGATGATCGTCGTCAGCCCGCGCCCAGCCGGCCAACCGAGGGTCAGTTCCATCGAAACGAAGAGAAGCAGCAGCGAGAGCCCGGTGATGACCTCGGGCATGACCAGGGGCGCGGTCGCCATCCCGGTCAGCAGGAGGCGGCCGCGAAAGCCGCCGAACCGCGTCAGCACGAAGGCTGCGAGCGTGCCGATTACCGTGGCGACCGTGGCGGAGGCGAAGGCCACCTGCAGGCTGACCCAGGCCGCGCCGAGGATCTGCCGGTCACGGATCAGTTCGCCGTACCAGCGGGTGGAGAACCCGCCCCAGACCGTGACCAGCCGGCTTTCGTTAAACGAGAAGACGACAAGCGAGATGATCGGCGCGTAGAGGAAGACGAAGCCCAGCACCACTGCCATGGGCAGGAACCAGCCGCGCCCCATCAGTCGAGCTCCCGCCGGTTCTGGATCGACTGCAACCACATGATCGGCGCGACGACCAGGACCAGCATGACGATTGCGACGGCCGATGCCACGGGCCAGTCGCGGCTGGAAAAGAACTCGTCCCATAGAACCCGGCCGATCATCAGCGTGTCCGGCCCGCCGAGCAGCGCCGGGATCACGTATTCGCCGATCGCCGGGATGAAGACCAGCAT
>SLKW01000162.1 GCA_007134405.1 Paracoccaceae bacterium | reverse complement strand
GTGAAGGCCCGCATGCCCTCTTGCGCTGCGACGGTGTCGAACGCCTCGAAGACCTCGGCCATGCTGCCCTGGCCGAGATGAGCCCACGCCGCCGCCAGCCCGTCTGCGGCAGGATGGGTCTGCGCGCCGCCCTCGATCAATTCCAAGACCGCGGCGTAATCGCGCGCGGCGAAGGCCTCGGTCATCAGCACCAGGGCCCCGGTCGAGCTCAGCGGCATCTCGTCCATGAGAAGGCGCGCCTCTTCGGCGGCTTCATCGTGTCGGCCTAGGGCAAGGTAGGATCCGGTCAGGCTTTCGCGCAACTCCGGCGCCGCCATCTCGCTCTCCATGAGCCGTTCGAGATAGGGCACGACCGCGACGAAATCATTTGCCGCGCCGGCGACCCGCGCGGCCAGTAGCGCGCCGGCCGTTCCCTCCTGGGCACTTGCGGGAAGCGGGCTGAGCGCCAAGGCGGCGGCAAGAAGTGCGGAAGGCAGGAAGGTGCGGCGCGGCAAGGGCGGCTCCGATACAGATTGGGCTCGGACCCGGGCCGCGCCCGGGGGCTTGCGGGCAGATGTAGCCCCCCTGCATCGCAAGGGCAATGCACTGCCCCGTGAAGGCCCGCCCGAGGGCGGGCCCGGCACGCAATCACATGTTGGGATAGTTCGGCCCGTCGCCGCCCTGCGGGGTAACCCAGTGGATGTTCTGGCTGGGATCCTTGATGTCACAGGTCTTGCAATGGACGCAGTTCTGGAAGTTGATGACGAACCGCGGCTCCTGACCATCCTCCTCGACCACTTCGTAGACCGCGGCCGGACAGTAGCGCTGCGCAGGCTCCGCGTATTTCGGCAGGTTCACCTTGATCGGAACCGAGGGATCCTTCAGCGTCAGGTGCGCCGGCTGGTTCTCGTCGTGGTTGGTGAACGAGAAGGCCACGTTGGTCAGTCGGTCGAAGCTGAGGACACCGTCGGGCTTCGGGTAGTCGATGGGCTGGTGATCCTTTGCCTCACCGGTGGCGGCGGCATCGGTCTTGCCGTGCTTCATCGTGCCGAAGACCGAAAAACCCATCGTGTTCGTCCACATGTCGAGCCCGCCCAATGCGAGCGACGGCATGAGGCCCCATTTCGACCACATCGGCTTGACGTTGCGCACCTTCTTGAGGTCGCGCCCGACCGCGCCATTGCGCAACTCGGTCTCGTAGTCGGTCAACTCGTCGCCTGCGCGGCCCGCCTTGATCGCCGCATGCGCGGCCTCGGCCGCCGCCATGCCTGAGAGCATCGCGTTATGGTTGCCTTTGATCCGCGGCACGTTCACCAGCCCCGCCGAACAGCCCAGCAACGCGCCGCCGGGGAAGACCACCTTGGGGATCGACTGGTAGCCGCCCTCGGCAATCGCGCGCGCCCCGTAGGCGACGCGTTTTCCGCCCTCCAGCAGCTCGGCCACCATCGGATGGTGCTTGAAGCGCTGGAATTCCAAATAGGGCGAGAGGTAGGGGTTTTCGTAGTTCAGATGCACCACGAAACCCACATAGACCTGGTTGTTGTCGAGGTGGTAGATGAACGATCCGCCGCCCGCATTCTTGCCCAGGGGCCAGCCCATCGTGTGGATGACGGTCCCCTCGCGGTGCTTCTCGGGGTCGATCTCCCAGATTTCCTTCATGCCGAGCCCGTATTTCTGCGGCTCGTGCCCTTTCGACAGATCGAAGCGGGAGATGATGCCCTTCGACAGCGAGCCGCGCACGCCCTCGCCGAGGAAGACATACTTGCCCAGCAACTCCATCCCCGGCTCGTAGTTCGGCCCGGGCATTCCGTCCTGGTTCTTGCCGAACTCGCCGGCGACGACGCCCCGGACCCGGCCGTCCTCGCCATAGACCACTTCCGACGCCGCCATGCCCGGAAAGATCTCGACCCCCAGCGCCTCGGCCTGTTCGGCCAGCCAGCGGCAGACATTCCCCATCGAGACGATGAAATTGCCGTGGTTCGACATCAGCGGCGGCATCGGCCAGTTCGGCACGCGGATCTGCCCCGCTTCGCCCAGGACGTAGAACTTGTCCTTGCGCACGGGCACATTCACGGGCGCGCCCTTCTCGTCCCAGTCGGGGATCAGCCGGTCGAGCCCCACCGGGTCCAGAACCGCGCCCGACAGGATGTGCGCGCCGACTTCGGACCCCTTCTCCAGCACCACGACATTCAGATCGGCGTCGAGCTGTTTGAGCCGGATCGCCGCCGACAGGCCCGCGGGCCCCGCGCCGACGATGACGACATCGTATTCCATGGACTCGCGTTCGATCTCGCTCATGAGGGCTCCCGTATTCCGGTTGGCTGGTCGCAAGGCGCAGAACCGATACCGCAGCCTTGCTGCAAGGGTCAATCATGACGCCGCATCAAAAGCGCGAAAGCGCAGGGCTTGCAATTCGCCCGGTGCTGGTATCTGGTGATTTCTTCCAGAGCGTTGCCCCGGCTTCGGCCGCGGGCGTTTTCATTCATGGTGCAGCCAATGGACAAGATACCGATCACCCGCCGCGGCTACGAGGCGCTGGACGCCGAGCTGAAGCAACTCAAAAGCAGCGACCGGCCGGCCGTGATCCGCGCCATCGCGGAGGCGCGCGAGCACGGCGATCTGTCCGAGAATGCCGAATATCACGCCGCGCGCGAAAAGCAGAGCTTCATCGAGGGCCGGATCAAGGAGCTGGAATCGATCCTCGGCCGGGCCGAGGTGATCGATCCAACCCGCCTGCAGGGCTCGATCAAGTTCGGCGCCACAGTGACCGTCGTGGACGAGGATACCGAGGAAGAGCGCACCTACCAGATCGTCGGCGAAGCCGAGGCCGATATCGAGCGCGGGTTGCTCAACATCCGCTCGCCACTCGCGCGTGCTCTGATCGGGCGCGAACCCGGCGACTCGATCGAGGTGCGCACGCCGGGGGGCGAGCGCAACTACGAGGTCGTCTCGGTCGAGTTTCGTTAACCCGGAGGCAGCGCATGGCCGGAACGGAGCACCGCCTGGACGGGCGGCTTCGGCCGCTCTTGGCCGGCCTCGGTCTGGCGGCGGCCACCGCGGTTTGGATCGCGGCGGTCTGGTTTGCGCTCTACCGCCCTGAACAACTGGCTCCCTTCGGCCCGGAGGCCCGCCTCGCGGCCCTCGCCTTGATCTGGGCCCTGCCCCTTCTACTGACCATCCTCGCCTGGAACGCATGGCGTCAGGCGCGCGAAACGCTGCACGAAGCCCGCGCCCTGCACGCCGAAACCGACGCGCTGGCCCGCCAACTGCAGGCCGCGCGCGAAGCCGCCCTGCCCTCCGAACGCCAGCCGGAACGCGCGCCGACGGCCGCGGTGGCGGCACCCCCAGAACCGGCGCGGAGCGCGAAATCGAAGATGCGGTCGCATGGCGACAGCCACGGGCCCACGCCCCAGCCAGCGGCGGAGCCGGACGCGCAGGAAATTCCCTGGACGGCGCTCGACTTTCCGCGCTCGGAAACGGACACCGAGGGTTTCGAGGCCCTGCGCCGCGCGATGG
>SLKW01000178.1 GCA_007134405.1 Paracoccaceae bacterium | reverse complement strand
TGCCGCCCGCGCGAACGGTGGCGACATCCTCGACGTTGAGCGTGGTGCCGTCCGCCCGGTTGCGCAGGGCGATGGACCCGATGGCCTCGGGCGAGCGCCGCTCGATGCCTGTGCGCACGCGCATCTCGCCGCCGGCGAGGTCGCCCGCGGGGTCGGCGGCGGCCGAGGCGCCGATGGCCTGCGCGATCTCGGCCAGCGTCACGTCGTGCTCGACCAGCTTGAGCGACGGCACCTCGACCGTGATCTCGGGCGCGGCGACGCCCTGAATCGTGGTGCGCGTGATGCCCGCGTCAAAGAGGCGCGCGGCAAATTCGTCGGCGAAGCGCGCGAGCTGGTCGAGGCCGACCGGGCCGGTGACCACGACGTTCGTCACCCGGTCGCCCCAGTTCGAGCGCAGGATGCGCGGCTCCTCGGCCTCCTCGGGCAGGGTGCGGACCTGGTCGAGCGCGTCCTGCACGTCCGAGGCGGCGCGCGCCATGTCCCAGCCGGGCTCGAATTCGAGCGTGACGCGGGCGCTGCCCTCGCCGGCGCGGGCCGAGGTGCCGGCGACGCCCTCGACGGCCATCAGGGCGGGTTCCAGAAGCTGGACGATGCCGGCGTCCACGTCCTCGGCCCCGGCGCCGGTCCAGGTGACGGCGACGGTGATGTTGTCGACGACGACATCGGGGAAGAACTGCGCGTGCATCCGCGGCAGCGCCATCGCGCCCGCCGCCAGCATCAGGACCAGGAGCAGGTTCGCCGCCGTCCGGTGCCGGGTGAAGTAGCGGAAGATCCCCAGCGCCGAGACCTTGAGAAGCGCCTGACGCGCCATGGCTCAGCCCCCGCGCCCGCCCTGCTCCAGCCGTTCGATCAGCTGGGCGGGCACTTCGTCGGCTTCGAGCTGGTCGAGGAGGCGGGCGCGCACCGGGTCGGGCAGGAAGGCGGTCTCGTTGACGCGGGCGATGAGCGCGGCGCGGCGGGCGGGATCGAGGGGCACCATCGACGGCGCCTGAGCGGTTTCGGCGTCTTCGTCGCGTTCGGGGCGGATTCGGATGCCTTCGCCCAGAAGCGGGGTGCGGGCGGCGACGATCTCGCGCCCGTTGAGCCCGTGGCCGCGCACCAGCACCATCTCGCCCTGCCGGCGCAGAAGCTCGACCTGGCCGGTCTCCAGCCGGTCGTCCTCGCCCAGGACGAGCACATTGCCGGCGGCATCGACGGCGGTCGCGGGCACCAGCGCCACGCCCTGCAGGGGCGGCTCGGAGACGCGGACGGTGACGAAGTCGCCGGGGCGGAAGCCGCGCGGCGCGTCAAGCTCGGCATAGACCAGCCGCCCGGTCTGCCCCTCGCCCACCGCCGCGCCGGCGCGCGCCAGCCGCACCGGCGAGGCGACCTCGTGCCCGCCGAGTTCCAGCGCGGCCTCGCCCGGCGCCGGGATCAACGCGCCCGCCTCGTCCAGCAGGCGCAGGTATTGCGCGGTCGAGAGGCGGAACGCGACCTCGAGCGCGTCGGGGTCGATGACCTGCGCGAGGCGCTCGTTGGCGCCCACGAGGCCGCCCGCGACGACGGCGACATCGCTCAGCACCCCGTCGAAGGTGGCGGCGATCCCGGTCTCGGCCAGGCGGCGCTCGGCCTCGGCCAGGGTGATGCGCTGGCGCTCGAGCGCGGTTTCGGCGGTGTCGAGCCGCGCTTCGGCCTGCGCCTCGGCCTGGGCGCGGGCGATGGAGGCGGCGCGGGCGGCGGCAAAGGCCAGTTCCGCCTCCTCGATCAGCGCTTCGGAGCCGACGCCGCGCTCGGCCAGCGTCCGGCGGCGCTCGAAGGCGCGGCGGCGCAGATCGGTCTGCGCCTCGGCCTCGGCCAGATCGGCGCGGGCAAGCTCCAGGCCGCGGACCGCGTCGCGCAACTCGGCCTCGGCGCGGCGCAGATCGGCGCGCGCGAGGTCGCGCGCCGACTCGGCATCGGCGGGGTCGAGCCGGAACAGCACCTGCCCGGCCTCCACCGCCGCGCCGTTCGCGACGCCCTCGGCGATCTCGACCACGCGGCCGGCGAAGGGGGCGCGCAATTCCAGCGTCCGGCGGGCGCGCACCTCTCCGAAGGCGGCGAGTTCCGGCGCCAGTTCGCCCGGCTGGATGGTCACGACACGGGCGGTGAAGATGCGCTCGCGCACCGGGCGGTCCGGCCGTTCCTGCGCGGCACGGTCCTGCAGCGCGCCCTGCACGGTCACGGCGGCCATGCCCAGCAGGCCAAGCGCCAGGGCCGCAAGAAGCACGCCAATCAGGCTGCGGGTGAGAAAGCGCATGGGTCGATGTCTCTGACTGTCAATGCGGCGGATACGTGGTCGGATACGGGGCGCGGGGCGGAACGGTTCACGCTTCCACGCATGGCCGCATCATTTCCGTCGCAGATGTTCGTCGAGCCGGGGCATGATCTCGACGAAGTTGCAGGGCATGTGGCGGTAGTCGAATTGCGGCGCCAGGATGGCGTCCCAGGCATCGCGGCAGGCGCCGGGGCTGCCGGGCAGCGCAAACAGGTAGGTGCCGCCGGCAACACCCGCGCAGGCGCGCGACTGCACCGCCGAGGTGCCGATCTTGGCCGCCGAGATCATGGTGAAGAGAATCGCGAAGGCGTCGATCTCCTTCTCGTAGACGTCGCGATGCGCCTCGACCGTGACATCGCGCCCGGTGAGCCCGGTGCCGCCGGTCGAGAGCACCGCATCGATCCCCGGATCGGCGATCCAGTCGCGCAGTTGCGCCGCGATCAGGGGGCGTTCGTCGCGCAGGATGGCACGGGCCGCGACGACGTGCCCGGCGCCCTCGATCCGTTCGACGAGCGTGTCGCCCGAGCGGTCGTCGGCAGCCTGGCGGGTGTCCGAGACGGTGAGGACAGCGAAGCGGACGGGCAGGAAATCGCGCTCGTCGGTATAGCGGCGGGGCATGTCGAAGGTCATGAAAGCTCCCTCAGCCGGGTCTTGAGCGACAGAAGATCGGCCCAGACCTCGCGCTTGTTTTCCGGCGAACGCAAGAGGTTGGCGGGATGCAGCGTCGGCAGGCAGGGCCGGCCGAGCGCCTCGGTCCATTGCCCGCGCAGGCGCATGATGCCGCGCCGGCCAAGGACGGCATGGCAGGCGGTATTGCCCATCAGCACGACCAGCGCCGGGTCGGCAAGCGCGACATGGCGGAGAAGGAACGGGCGCAGCACGGCGACTTCATCGGCCGTGGGCTCGCGGTTTCCAGGCGGGCGCCAGGGGACGGCATTGGCGATGTAGAGCGCGGATTGCGCGTCGGGGCTGGTGCGGGAAAGGCCGATGGCGGCGAACATCCGGTCGAGAAGCTGGCCGGCCGCGCCGACGAAGGGCAGGCCGAGCATGTCCTCCTCGCGCCCCGGCCCCTCGCCGATCAGCATGACGCGGGCGGCCGGGTTGCCGTCGGCGAAGACGGTGTTGCGCGCGCCCTTCCTCAGATCGCAATGCGGGAAGGCGGCCAGCGCCTCGTGCAGGGCGGGCAGGTCGGCGGCGGCGGCGGCCATCGCCTCGGCCACGGAGACGGGG
>SLKW01000438.1 GCA_007134405.1 Paracoccaceae bacterium | reverse complement strand
GGCGCTGCCGATGAGCGCGGCGCGCATGACACCGTGCTCAACATCCCCCTTCCGCCCGGCACCGGCGGCACCGGCTTCCGCGCCGCCTGGGAGCGGGACGGGCTACCTCGGATCGACGCCTTCGCGCCCGAACTGATCCTCGTGTCGGCCGGTTTCGACGCGCACCGCGACGACCCGCTCGCGCAACTCGCGCTGGACACCGCCGATTTCGAGTGGATCACGCATAAGTTGTGCGATATCGCCGACACACACGCTGGGGGGCGGGTGGTCTCGGCGCTCGAAGGCGGTTATGATCTGGACGCGCTGGCGCATTCGACCGCCGCGCATGTTCGCGTATTGATGGAGCGGGGCGCATGAAGCCGGTCGCCGAGCTGACCTTCGAAGAAGCGCTGCGCGAGCTGGAAGGCGTCGTCGGCCAGCTCGAACGCGGCGATGTCGCCCTCGACGCCTCCATCGCGCTCTATGAACGCGGGGCCGAGCTGAAGAAGCATTGCGAGGCGCAACTCGCCCGCGCCCAGGCCCGGATCGAGCAGATCACCCAGGCCGAAGACGGCACGGTGGCCGGCACCGCGCCGCTCGATCCCGAATGACCTTCGCAGACCGCCTGGCCGAAGCCGCGTCGCAGGTCGAGGCGCGGCTCCTCGACGCCATTGCGGACTTGCCGGAAAGCGATCTGCGCGACGCGATGAGCTATGCGGCATCGGGCGGCAAGGGCCTGCGCGGTTTCCTCGTGCTCGAAAGCGCGGCCCTGCACGGCGTGCCGCGCGACCACGCGCTCAATGCCGCCGCCGCGATCGAGGCGCTGCACAGCTTCTCGCTGATCCACGACGACCTGCCGGCGATGGATGACGACGATCTGCGCCGCGGCCGACCCACGGTGCATGTCGCCTGGTCCGAAGCGGTGGCGATCCTGGCGGGCGACGCCCTGCAGTCGCTGGCCTTCGAACTGCTCGCCCAGCCCGGCCAGCCGCGCGCGGCCGAATTGGTGCTCGCCCTCGCGCGCGCCGCCGGGGCGGGCGGCATGGCCTATGGCCAGATGCTCGACATCCAGGCCTGCGAGTGCGCCGCGCCGCTCGATCTGGACGCCATCGGCCGGATGCAGGCCGCCAAGACCGGCGCGCTGATCGCCTGGTCGGCCACCGCCGGGCCGCGCATGGCCGGGGCCAACACCCAACCCTTGGGTAACTATGCCGCGGCTTTGGGCCTGGCATTTCAGATCGCCGACGATATCCTCGATTGCGAGGGGGACGCCGACCTTCTGGGCAAACGCGTCAACAAGGACGCCGCCGCCGGGAAGGCGACCTTCGTCTCGCTCCTTGGCCTTGACGGCGCCCGTGCGCGGGCGCAAACGCTTGCCCAGGAAGCCTGCGCCGCGCTCGCCCCTTACGGAGACCGCGGCCGCGCGCTCTGTGAGGCCGCCCATTACGTCGTCAGCCGCGACAAGTGACGGAGTGCCGATGACCTACCGCCCGCATACACCGCTTCTGGACCGCGTCCGCCTTCCCGCCGACATGCGCGGCTTTTCCGACGCGCAACTGCGCCAGCTGGCCGACGAATTGCGCGCCGAGACGATCAGCGCGGTGTCCGAGACCGGCGGCCATCTGGGCGCGGGCCTTGGCGTGGTCGAACTGACCGTGGCGATCCACGCCGTCTTCGACACGCCGCGCGACCGGCTGATTTGGGACGTGAGCCACCAATCCTATCCGCACAAGATCCTGACCGGACGGCGCGACCGCATCCGCACGTTGCGCCAGAAGGACGGGCTCTCGGGCTTCACCAAGCGCTCGGAATCCTCCTACGACCCGTTCGGCGCGGCGCATTCCTCGACCTCGATCTCGGCCGCCCTGGGCTTCACCATGGCGCGCGAACTCGGCGGCGCGCCCGACCCGGCACTGGGCGACGCCGTCGCCGTGATCGGCGACGGCGCGATGAGCGCCGGAATGGCGTTCGAGGCGCTGAACAACGCAGGCCATCTCGGCAAGCGGCTCTTCGTCATCCTCAACGACAACGAGATGTCGATCGCGCCGCCCACCGGCGCGCTCTCCTCCTATCTCTCGCGGCTCTACGCCGAGGCGCCGCTGCATGACCTCAAGGCCGCCGCCAAGGGCGCGCTCAGCCTGCTGCCGCAGCCCTTCCAGGAAGGGGCGAAGCGGGCCAAGGATCTGCTCAAGCACATGACCGTCGGCGGCACCCTGTTCGAGGAACTGGGGTTTTCCTATATCGGGCCGATCGACGGGCACGACCTCGGCCAGCTTTTGCCGCTCTTGCGGCTGGTGCACGACCGTGCGACGGGACCCACGCTGATTCACGTTGTCACGAAAAAGGGCAAGGGCTACGCGCCCGCCGAGGCCGCCGCCGACAAGGGCCACGCGACGGCCAAGTTCGACATGGTCACCGGCAAGCAGAAATCCGCGCCCTCGAACGCGCCCTCATACACCAAGGTCTTCGCCCGCGCCCTGATGTCTGAGGCCGAGCGCGACGACCGGATCGTTGCCGTCACCGCGGCGATGCCCGACGGCACGGGCCTGAACCTTTTTGCCGAGCGCTTTCCGAAACGCTGCTTCGATGTCGGCATCGCCGAGCAGCACGGCGTGACCTTCTGCGCCGGGCTGGCGGCGGGCGGGATGAAACCCTTCTGCGCGATTTATTCGACCTTCCTGCAGCGCGGTTACGACCAGGTCGTGCACGACGTGGCGATCCAGCGCCTGCCAGTGCGCTTCGCCATTGACCGCGCGGGGCTGGTGGGCGCCGATGGCGCGACCCATGCCGGCGCCTTCGACGTGGCCTATCTGGCGAACCTTCCGGGCTTCGTGGTGATGGCCGCCGCCGACGAGGCCGAGCTTGTCCACATGGTCGCCACCGCCGCCGCGCATGACGAGGGGCCCATCGCCTTCCGCTACCCGCGCGGCGAGGGCGTGGGCGTCGAGATGCCCGAGCGTGGCCAACCGCTGGAGATCGGCAAGGGCCGCATGATCCGCGAGGGCGGGCGCGTGGCGATCCTGTCCTTCGGCACGCGGCTCTCCGAGGTGCTGGTCGCCTGCGAGTCGCTCGCGGCGCGCGGCATCACCCCGACCGTCGCCGATGCCCGCTTCGCCAAGCCGCTCGACCGCGACCTGATCCTGCGGCTGGCGAAGGACCACGAGGCGCTGATCACCATCGAGGAGGGCGCGGTGGGCGGCTTCGGCAGCCATGTCGCGCAGCTTCTTGCCGAGGAAGGCGTCTTCGACCGCGGGCTCAGGTTCCGCCCGATGGTCCTGCCCGACATCTTCATCGACCAGGCAAATGCATCGGACATGTACGCCATCGCCGGGCTCAACGCCGCGGATATCGAGGCGAAGGTGCTGCAGGTCCTGGGCGTGGCGGATATCGGCGCGAAGCGGGCCTGAGGGGCGGCGCCGCCGGTGCTGAGATATAGCTGAAAGTTGGTGATGGCCCCTGAGGGGCGGCATATCATGGCGGTGTTCAGACGCCGTCAATTCTCCGAAGAGAAAGGGATATGCCACATGACGAAGGCTACCATCACGAAG
>SLKW01000497.1 GCA_007134405.1 Paracoccaceae bacterium | reverse complement strand
TGTGCCGCCGGCCAGCGCACGCAACGTCATGACGTGATACCGACGTGATACCGATGCGATACCGACGTGGCGCGGTGTCCCGAAAAGCGGCCTTCCCGACGCGACGGACCCGCCGTGGCACGGACCCACCCGCTTCCGGATCAGCCCAGCGTCATCCGCAGGGCGTGGATCCGCGCGACCAGGTCGGGCCCCAGCGCCGCATGCACCGCCCGGTGCCGTTCGATCCGCGAGAGGCCCGCAAGCTCGGGCGCGGTCAGGCGCACATGGAAATGCGTCTGCCCCCCTTCGCGCCAGCCGGAATGGCCACGATGGAGCTCGCTCTCATCCTCGATCTCCAGTTCCGTCACGTTGAAGGCGGCCTTCAGCCGCGCTTCCATCTCATCGATCACGCGAATCTGCGGCTGCATGCGACGCAATGCCCTTTCCCTTTTGCCTGCCAACAAACTAAACTCCTGCCTCCGACTCGCAAGGGCCCTTTCAGGGGGCCGCCCGGAAGGACAGGCAGACCAAGAGCGCATGACCGGAGACCCGTTCAACTTCGACATCCGCGCGTCGATCGACCGCAAGAAACGCACCCGTGGCCGCCGCGCGCAGACCGGCGCGGTCGAGACCTCGTCGCGGCAATGTTCGCATCCCGGCTGCGACCTGCCCGGCCCCTTCAAGGCGCCGCGCTCGCCCGATGCGCTCGACGACTACCTGTGGTTCTGCAAGGACCATGTGCGCGAATACAATCTGCGCTGGAACTTCTTCGCCGGCCAGAGCGAGGAGGAGATGCGCGCCGCGATGGAGCGTGAACGCATCTGGGGCCGGGCGACGAAGCCGATGGCGGGCGCGGCCGAGCGGCAGGGGTGGCAGCGGCTGGGTATCGAGGACCCGTTCGAGGTTCTGGGCGAGAAGGCCACCCGCCGCCGGACGGACGCGGTGACGTCCGGCGCCACCCGCCGCCTGCCACCGACCGAGCGGCGCGCGCTGGAAATCCTGGACGCCCGCGACACCTGGTCCCGGCCCGAGATCCGCCGCCAGTACAAGAGCCTGGTGAAGGACCTGCACCCCGACCGCAACGCCGGCAACCGCGCCGACGAGGACCGCCTGCAGGAGGTGGTCTGGGCCTGGGACCAGCTGAAGGACAGCCGCAACTTTCGCGACTGAGGGGCACCGCGTGCCTTTCCCTTGCACCGAGGGACGATATGTTCCATGACACCCGAAACCGGAAAGGCGCGGCGCGAAACTGTCGCGCTCCTGCACAAGTGGCGGACTGAATGTCGGAACAGAATCTCAAACCCACCGAGGAAATCTCGGTTCGCGACACCTTCGGGATCGACTCGGAGATGGTGGTCAGGGGCTTCGCCGAACGGGGCGACCGGGTGCCGGATATCGACACGACCTACAAGTTCGACCCCGAGACGACGCTCGCGATCCTGGCGGGGTTCCAGTACAATCGCCGGGTGATGATCCAGGGCTATCACGGCACCGGGAAATCCACCCATATCGAACAGGTGGCCGCCCGGCTCAACTGGCCCGCCGTACGCATCAACCTCGACAGCCATATCAGCCGGATCGACCTGATCGGCAAGGATGCGATCAAGCTCCGGGACGGCAAGCAGGTGACCGAGTTCCACGAGGGCATCCTGCCCTGGGCGCTGCGCCATCCCTGCGCCATCGTCTTCGACGAATACGACGCTGGCCGGCCCGACGTGATGTTCGTCATCCAGCGCGTGCTGGAGCATGACGGGAAGCTCACGCTGCTCGATCAGAACGAGATCATCACCCCGCATCCGTCGTTCCGGCTCTTTGCGACGGCGAACACCGTGGGTCTGGGCGACACGACCGGGCTTTACCACGGCGTCCAGCAGATCAACCAGGCGCAGATGGACCGCTGGTCGCTGGTAGCGACGTTGAACTACCTGTCCCACGACGCCGAGACCGCGATCGTCCTGTCGAAGAACCCCGCCTACAACACCGCCAAGGGACGGCAGGAGATCAGCCAGATGGTCACCGTCGCTGACCTCACGCGCACCGCTTTCGTCAAGGGCCAGCTTTCCACGGTCATGTCGCCGCGCACGGTCATCACCTGGGCCGAGAACGCGCGCATCTTCCGCGACATCGGCTACGCGTTCCGGCTGACCTTCCTCAACAAATGCGACGAACTCGAACGCCAGACGGTGGCCGAGTTCTACCAGCGCTGTTTCGGTGAGGAACTGCCCGAAAGCGCCGCGAGCATGAGCTTCGCCTGAGCGGCTCGCGCCGCCGGCATTGTCGTTCCGGCAGCAACTGCCCTCAGGCCACCTGCCACGCGACCAGGGCTGAAAGCGCGACGACGAAGTAGCCGATCAGGATCACCAACCCGTCGCGCACCAGGATGCCGGCGGCGAAGAAACCGATCGCGGCGGCGGCAATCGAGATCGCAAAGGGCAGTAGCTCCATCGCCGGCGCGACGACCGCAATCGCCAGGGAGGTGAGCAGGGCCGCGTAATTCCACGGACGCTCGGCCAGCCAGGTCAGTCGCGGTTTCAGAAGCTTGTCGACCCAGCCGACGGGCTTGCGCAGGAAGTCCACGGCCTTGTCCATCTTGCTGCGCGCCACGCCGCGCTTGGAGATCTTGTCCGGGACCCACAGCGTGTCCTTCCCCATCAGCATCTGCACCACGATCAGTGCGACGATGATGCCGGTGACCGTGGGGACGCCCGGAATGCCCGAGATCGGAGAGGCCGTGATCAGCGCCGGCACCAGCAGCACCGGCGCCAGCGAGCGGTCGCCGAAGGCGTCCAGGATCTGCCCGATTGTCACCTCGTCCTCACCGCCCGCATCGGCGAGCGTGTCGAGAACCTCGGTCAGGGACGGTTCGGTCGTTTCGGACTCGTTGGACACGTGCGGGGCCTCCTGACGGGAAACGTCTGAACGCGCCCGTGGCTCCCGCCACTGCCGAGAAAACCCCGGCCTGCGCCACAAATCATCGGCTCGCGCGGACCTGAAAATGGGGGCTCGAATTCGCTCTCAAACATAAAGAGGGAGCCCAAAGGCTCCCCCAGTCCGGTCAAGATATCTGAAGCTCAAGCCGCTTTCCGCTCCGCCTCGCGCCGCGCGGTCATCGTGGCGCGCGTCCACCAGTCGAGGTCATCGAGCATCCCGGCGGCGGATCCGCCGATCGCATCCTCGATCGCGCTCATCGGCTTCGGGTCGCCGCCCAGCGGGTGCACGGTCATGAACTCCGACCCGCCGATATGCACCGCGGCGCGGGTCGAGGCCATCTGCAGCTCGATCCCGATGGTGCGCAGGTGTTCTGCCGCCCGCGTGCCGCCGACCGAGCCGTAGCTGACGATCCCGAAGGCCTTGCGGTTCCATTCGACATAGGCCTGGTCGAGCGCGTTCTTCAGCGCGCCGGGGATCGAGCGGTTGTATTCGGCGGTGACGAAGATGTAGCCGTCGAACTCGGCGACCTTCTTCTGCCAGGCGACGGCGCGGCTGTCCTCGCTTGGTGCCCAGGCGTTCGAGGCGACCTCGTTGAACATCGGCAGGTCGAACTCCTTCAG
>SLKW01000366.1 GCA_007134405.1 Paracoccaceae bacterium | reverse complement strand
CTTCGACTTCGCGCAGGATCACGTTGCAGGGCAGCATCGCGCCGACGCGCGGCTCGATTTCGATCGCGTGCCAGGCCAGCTTCGGGTTGCAGGCACCTAGGATCCGATAGCCCGGCATGTCGCGATCGAGCTTCGACTTCATCACCGCCTTGACGTCGATCTCGGTCAGCACGCCGAAGCCATGGGCCGCGAGCGCCTCTCGGGTCCGCGTATCGACCGTATAGAGGTCGGACCCCGGGATCAGCCGGTTGATCGTGTAGCTCATCAAGGTTCCCCTTCGTCGGCTTCGGCCAGGTTTTCCGCGCCGGCACCGCCGCTCCACGGATCGGTCTGTCATTACACCGGAGTCTGCTGCGGGCGCTTTCCCGGCCGCTGGTCCAGAATGCCTCTTCAAGGCGCCACAGTTCGTCCTCGCGGTCTGTCGTCTTGTTCGTCGATGTCGTCATCGCGCCTGCCTCAATTCCCCGATCCATCGCTGCCGAGGAAGAAGGTCTGGACCAGCCAAAAGACGATCATGAGAACGGCCAGGATCGGACCCATCCGCGACGCGATGGCGGGCACTGACAGAACCGTAGCCTGAACCGCCTGCCGGCCCGAGGTCTTCGGCAGCAGGTCGAGCAGCCGGGCCGTGATCGGGCCATGTTCGCGCACCAGCGCGGGGACGTCGCTGAACCGGGTCAGCAGAGCACCGAGCCGGGTCCGCGCATCATCGCGCGTCAGATCGGAGAGGTCGGCCGCCTCGCTCCACGGGTCGACCCCCAGCCGTGCCAGGGTCGAGAGCACGGTGACCGCATTGCCGTTGCGATCCTCGCCGACGCTGGCGTAGAGGAACGTGTCGAACGGGGTCCCGCTCTGACGATATCCGTCCATCCTGGTCATAGGGCGTGTCCTTTCCGGCTCGGCTGGAACGGAGCGTTCGATATCGCACCTGCCGTGCGCGCCGTGTCATCCGCGTCATCAGCGGCGCTATGCGCGACTTCTACAGCAGAATGGCTTGCGGCGCACTGATGCAAATCAGCGGAGCGCCGATGGCGTGCGCGCGCCGGACCCCTCCGTCCGAGACAGGCTGCCAAGGCTAACACCGATCAGTCCGGCCTTGCGGCGGGTTCTGTACCTTACGGTCGAACATCAAGGACATGGTGGCGAACGCGCCACGGAAGGAGATCTGCAAGACGATGAGACATGGCAATCCGACGGCTTCAGCCCACCATCCGACACGAGCGACCACCGATCTCGAACGGCGGGTTCAGGCGTACGAACGGATTAAGCCGCTGATCGCCTACATGTCCCGCTTGGACCCCCGGATCCTGGATCATCTGGCGAAGAACTTCGTAGATCCAATGGAAATATCCCGCCGAGAGCAGGATTACACCGAGACTGACGACTATGCCGAGGAATTCATTCGCACCGTAATCGGCATGCGCGCAGCGCAAACCGGACGGGAAAAATCGTCGCGAACCGTCGGCCCAATGCAAAAGGCCGATCAGTTTTCGATCGGCATCGAGCCGGTGGCGCAACCGCGCCCTGCCACAGACCGGGTCGAGGTCCGCGAGCGGAACGGGATCTGGCGTGTCACGATCGATGGCGACTTTCTCGGGGACTATCACACGCGCGAAGGTGCTGACGATTCGGCCGCGCTGGCGAAACGCGCTATCGATTGACGTGGAGCATCGCCGGTGTCGGTTCGCGATGCCGCATGTCGTGCAGAGGCGACGTCATCCTTCGGAAAGGAAACCAATGCAAGGCCCGATCAGCAAGTCGACCGCGATCTTTGAGCGGCCGTTCAACATTCCCGGCTTCGACGAAGTTCTGCCCGCCGGTGAATACGATCTCGAAACCGAGATCGACGCACCGCCGGATCATCTGGACCCGGAAAAGTGGAAGGCATCGGTCCGTGTCCGCTTGCACGCGCGGGGTTCGCATCCCGGCCTTGCGCGCAGCCTGACGGTACCGCTGACGGCGCTCGAGGGCGCCTTGGCCCGCGACAAGCAAAGCGGCCTCGAGGTGGTGGAATTCTTCGTCGAGGAAATGCTGGCCGATCCGATGATACGACTGATGATGGCGGCGGATCGCATCTCCGAAGTCGAGATTCGCACACTCTACGCGTGCGGCGCGTCTGGTGTGCAAGACAGAGCGACGCCCGATCAATCCGAACCGACAGTGACGCAGAAACCCACCGCGACCAATGCCGCCGTCCACGTGGCCGAGAACGAGGGCATGCCGAGCAGAGGGCCCTGATGACGTCCAGGCAGTGGTTAACGCCGCACTGGCCGGCGCGCGCCAAAAAGACCAATGCCAACAGGTTCGGTCCAGCCGCCAATGTCAGGGGGACTAGAAAAGGATGATCAATCATGCATGGATCACGAACAGAGACGATAGCGCCCGGCAGCCGGTCCAGATCAAGGTCTTGGCTCTCGATTGTAGCGCTGGCCTTCCTTGCTGCGCCAGCAATGGCGCAGGACGGGATCGGCTCTGCGCCCTCCAATGCTCAGGATCGCCGCTTTGGCAGCGGCTGGGATTGCATGCTGGGATACCGCCTCGAGCGCGGCGTCTGCGTCGAGCTCTCCATCCCGGCAAACGCCCATCCGACCGGACGGTCCTACGGAAGCGGCTGGGCATGCCGACGCGGGTACCGCGAGGTTCGCGGCACCGCCTGCGAGGAAGTCGTCGTCCCTGAGAACGCCTTCCTGGAGGTTTCAGGGCTGTCCTGGGCTTGCGAGCGCGGATTCAGCAAGCAGCTTGACCGCTGCGTCGAAATCGACCTTCCGGAAAATGCCTTCCTGTCCGAACGCAACACCGGATCAGGCTGGGAATGCGACCGCGGCCATGTCGCGCGCGCCGGTGCCTGCATCCCCATTCCCGTACCGGAGAACGCCTATTTGACGAACGCGGTTTATGGCGCCGCTTGGCGCTGCGAGCGCGGCTTCATCGAATCCGGCGGACGCTGCGATCCGGTTCCAGTCCCCCCTAATGCCTTTCTGGATGACCGCGCACACGGAAGCGGATGGCGATGCAGGCGGGGATTCGGGGCCCGGCATAACGCCTGCGTTAGGATCGAGCTTCCCGAGAACGCCCATCTCGACCGTTCCGGCAATCGCTGGCAATGCGACAGGGGATTTCAGGTGTCGGAGGGGGGCAAATGCGTCCTGACGCGCTGAATCGCTTCTAGCGGACGAAGCGTATTACAACGAGTTGCTAAACTCTGTCAGCGCTAGTCCGAGAGCTTAAAGTCGAAGCGCCTCCTCCCCCGACGGCCAGATCATCGGCGGCAGATTCAGCCGCGAGAAAAGCCCCGCCTCGTCAGCCGGCGGCGCCGCCGCACCCGACTCCACCTCGGCCAGCAATTGGTGCGCGATCCGCCAGACCCTTGTGCGCCAGCGATGGAAGGCCTCGGCCTCCGCCGCCCAGACCGGCTCCTCGGCGTCGCCACGGTAGCTGACGCAGGCGAGCGCGTCGAAATAGCCCCGCTCCTGCGCCGTGGCGTCGATATGCGCCTGGATGAGCAGCGATGCCTGCGCGACCAGCGCGAGGGCCTG
>SLKW01000160.1 GCA_007134405.1 Paracoccaceae bacterium | reverse complement strand
CTGGCGCATCGACGCTGGCTGGACGCGCAGCGGCGGATGCTCAACGAGCGGCTGGCGCTGGTGCAGGCCGAGTACCTGACCCTGCGCCCGCATGCGCAGCGCGCGTTCGGCCGGGCCGAGGTGCTGGAGCGGCTGCGGGCCGAACTTTTGGTCGCGGCGCGGCGCGCGGCGGGTCGGCGCGATGAGCAGGGGTGAAAGGCGCAGACCCTGAAGGGCGCACCCTGCGCAAATTTTCGCAATTCTGTAACCAGCTGATATAGCGCTAGAAGCCCAGAAAAGGCAACTCGAATTTAACTTGTTCGGCAGGCCGGCCACGGTTGGATTTTGGTGCGCCCCGGGCAGTCACGATGCTTGACTTCCCTGAGGCAATCGCCGATAGAGCCTCCGCAAAGCCCCGCGCCCGCGCGGGGTTCGCGCATTTCAACCCTCTCCGCATGTGGCGGGGACGCAGTCCGCAGGCGGCGCGCAGAGCGCGCCCCAACACCCGGCATACCGGGGGCCGAAGGACGCGGCAGCGAAGAAAGGATGGAGCCGATGTTTGCGGTTCTGAAAACGGGCGGTAAGCAATACCGCGTAGAGGCGGGCCAGGTGCTGCGCGTCGAACTTCTGGCCGCCGAGGCGGGCGAGACCATCCAGTTCAACGATGTTCTGATGGTCGGCGGCGAAAGCCCCGTGGTCGGTGCCCCGCTCGTCGAAGGGGCGGCGGTGCAAGCCACCGTGATCGATCAGATCAAGGGCGAAAAGCTCATTCATTACGTCAAGCGCCGGCGCAAGCACAGCTCGCAGCGGACCAAGGGCCACCGGCAGAAGCTGACGCTGGTGCGGATCACCGATATCCTCGCCACGGGCGCGGCGGACACCGGCGTGAAAGCCGCGATCGGCTCGGGCCAGGCCAAGGGTTCCGCCCCTGCCGCCGAGGCCGCGACGGCCGAGACCGCGAAGCCCAAGGCCAAGAAGGCCGCGCCGAAAGCGAAGTCCGAAGCCCAGCCCGAGGCCGAGGCGAAACCGAAGAAACGCGCCGCGAAGAAGCCCGCGGCCGAAGCGCAGGAGTAATCCCCCATGGCACACAAGAAAGCAGGCGGTTCGTCCCGCAACGGTCGCGATTCGGCTGGCCGGCGCCTGGGCGTGAAGATCTATGGCGGCCAGACTGTCACCGCCGGTAACATCATCGTGCGCCAGCGCGGCACCAAGCATTTCCCGGGCGAGGGCGTGGGCATGGGCAAGGACCACACGCTCTTCGCGCTGGTCGATGGCCGCGTGAGCTTCGCCAAGGGTCTCAAGGGGCGCAGCTTCGTCTCGATCGAGCCGGTGTCGAACCCGGCCGAGTAAGGCGAAATCTTCACACTTCCGACCTAAGACGGGGGCGGCTCTGGCAGCCCCCGAAATAGTGCGTTTCTCGGTCAGGCCAGGCGCCGGCGGGGTGCGCGGGTTCTGGCGGCCCCGGCCGGCCTTGTTTGTTCAGGAGCACTGGTGCCATGAATCTCGAGCTTTCCGCCAAGGATCCGGCAGCCCGCAGCGTCGACACGCTGACAAGCGAACGCCTGACCCTTCGCCCGATCGGTCCTCAGGATCGCGCGCTTCTTGCACTTTACATCCGTGACCGGCGCGTGGCCGAGGGGACCCGCTCGATCCCGCATCCCGCCCCCGAGGGTACGGCGCTGGCCTTTCTTGACCGCGCCAAATCGCCGGCGCGCGACCGCGATGTCTGGGCAATGGACGGCTCGCCGATGGGCTCGGCCTCGCTGGTGGGGGTGATTACGCTGAAACCGCTTGACCGCGGGCAGAGCCAGATCGGCTATTGGGTGGCGCCCGCGTTCTGGAACACCGGCCTTGCCTCGGAAGCGGTGCGGACGATCATCGCCGCCAACCCGCATCGCAGCCGGACGCTGTTCGCCGAGGTCTTCCAGGACAATCCCGTCTCTGCGCGCGTCCTGACCAATGCAGGCTTCGAATACATCGGCGAGGCCGAGGCATTTTCGGTTGCGCGGGGCTGCACCGTCCCGACCTGGACCTATCTGCGGCGCATGGACTGACAGGGGCGCGGCCGCGCCCGCCCCTTGATCTGCAGCGCCAGCGGGTCTATCGCCAGAGCCAGTTTGCGCGAAAGGCCGCCGCGATGAAATTCCTTGATCTTGCCAAGGTCCAGATCCGCTCGGGCGCGGGCGGGGCGGGCTGCGTCAGTTTCCGGCGCGAGAAGTTCATCGAGTTTGGCGGCCCCGATGGCGGCGACGGCGGACGCGGCGGCGATGTCTGGGTCGAATGCGTGCCGGCGCTGAACACGCTGATCGACTTTCGTTACCAGCAGCATTTCTTCGCCCAGAACGGCCGGCCCGGCATGGGCCGTCAGCGCACCGGCAAGGATGGCGAGGACATTGTCCTGAAGGTGCCCGCCGGCACCGAGATCCTCGAGGAGGATCAGGAAACCGTCGTCGCCGACCTGACCGAGGTCGGCCAGCGCGTGCTTCTGGCCCGTGGCGGCAATGGCGGCTGGGGCAATGCGCGGTTCAAGACCTCCACGAACCAGGCTCCGCGCCGCGCCAATCCGGGACAGGAGGGGGTGGAGCGCACGCTGTGGCTGCGGCTGAAGCTGATCGCCGATGCCGGGCTGGCCGGGCTGCCGAATGCGGGCAAGTCGACCTTCCTCGCCGCCGTATCGAACGCCCGGCCGAAGATCGCCGATTACCCCTTCACCACGCTGCACCCCAATCTGGGCGTTGTCGGCATCGACGGGCGCGAATTCGTCATGGCCGACATTCCCGGCCTGATCGAGGGCGCGTCGGAGGGGCGCGGGCTGGGCGATCAGTTTCTTGGCCATGTCGAACGGTGTGCGGTGCTGCTGCATCTGATCGATGGCACTTCGGAGGACGTGGGCGGCGACTTCGCCATCATCGACCGCGAGTTGCGGCTCTATTCCCCGACCGTACATGACAAGCCGCGTATCGTCGGGTTGAACAAGATCGACGCGCTCGCCCCCGAGGAACTGGAGGCGCGGAAGGCGGCGCTCGAAGCCGCGAGCGGCGGCCGGGTGTTTCCGCTGTCGGGCGTGTCCGGCGCGGGGGTGCAGCACGTCCTGCGCGCGCTCTGGTCCGAGATCGCGGCGGCGCGCCAGGAGACGACCGAGGAGGAGCCGCCGTGGCAGCCCTGACCGAAGCGGCCCGCGCGCCCTTCCATCTGGCCGATGCGCGGCGGCTGGTCGTCAAGATCGGCTCCGCTCTGTTGGTCGACACGCACAGCGGGGCGCTGAAATCGGACTGGCTGGCCGGGCTGGCGCAGGACGTCGCGGCGGCGCGCGGGCGCGGGGCGCAGGTTGTGCTGGTCTCCTCGGGCTCGATCGCGCTGGGTCGGCGGGTGCTGGGCCTTCCCGTGGGCACGCTGTCGCTCGAGCAGAGCCAGGCCGCCGCCGCCGTGGGCCAGATCCGCCTGGCGCGGGCCTATGAAGAGGCGCTCGCCCCGCACGGGATCACCGCCGCGCAGGTGCTGGTGACGCTGGAGGACACGCAGGACCGCCGGCGCTACCTGAACACCCGCGCGACGCTGGAG
>SLKW01000124.1 GCA_007134405.1 Paracoccaceae bacterium | reverse complement strand
GGCGACGTGCTGCTGATGCAGGGCCCGGCCGAGGTCCTGACCGAATTCGCCGCCGAGCGCGGCTGCGTGCCGCTGGCCGAACGCAGCCTGCGCATCCCCGACCGGCGCAGCGCCTTCATTGCCGGCGGCATCATGGCGGCCGCCGTGGCCATCGCGACGGCGGGCCTGCTGCCGGCGCCGGCGGCCTTCGCACTGGGGGTGCTGGCCTCGATGCTCCTGCGCACGGTGCCGCCGCGGCAGGTCTACACCGCCATCGACTGGCCGGTGATCGTGCTCCTGGCGGCGCTCATCCCCGTCGCCGGCGCGATGGAGGCGACCGGCGCCGCGGCCCTGCTGGCCGAAGTGCTGGTCGAGAGCATCGCGCAGGGCCACGCCATCGGCGCACTCGTCCTGATCCTGGTGGTGACGATGTTCCTGTCGGACGTGATGAACAACGCCGCCACCGCCGCGGTCATGTGCCCCATCGCCTTGGGGATCGCCGCCACGTTGGGGCTCAGTGCCGACACCTTCCTCATGGCCGTGGCGATCGGCGCTTCCTGCGCGTTCCTCACGCCGATCGGGCACCAGAACAACACGCTGATCCTCGGCCCCGGCGGGTTTTCCTTCCGCGACTACTGGCGGCTGGGCCTGCCCGTCGAGATCCTTGTGGTCGCCGTCGGCGTGCCCGTCCTGCTGCTCGTCTGGCCGCTGGGCGGCTGACCCCGCCCGACCCCAGCGCATCGCCACCGACAGCCCGTCCACACCCGGCTCGTAGATCGCTGGTAACCCGCTGCCGTCCCGCGATCTGCACCTCGCGCCGCGCGTGACCGATCACCCACAAGATGTGGTATGTAAACGACCCGACCTGCCACAAGGGCACCGCAAAAGTCGACCCCTCAAAATTCGATACTTTTTGCGGATTTGACCCTGGTTTCGACCAGATTTTTCATCTCATGCCGGTGATACGCGAATCTGCGACACGAAACCAACTCCAGCCCCGAAGTGTCCAACCGCGGACGCCCCCGCCCGCAACCCGGCCCGAAGCGCCCGCCGAGGGCGCGCGGCCTCGGTCCCTCGCGGGTGAAGAATCCCCTTCCCTCCGCCGCGCCCCGGCGCTAGGTCAGCGGCATGACGCTTTCCACCGCCCCGGCCGCCCCTTCGGACGCCCGCGCCAAGCGCAACGTCGCGGTTCTCGTCGCCGCGCAGGCGATCCTCGGCGCGCAGATGCCGATGATCTTCGTCGTCGCCGGCCTCGCCGGCCAGTCGCTCGCCGCCAACATCTGCTGGGCGACGCTGCCCATCTCGCTGATCGTGCTGGGCTCGATGCTGACCGCGACGCCGCTCGCCGCCTTCATGCAGCGCCACGGCCGCCGCGCCGGCTTCGCGCTGACCGCCACCGGCGGCGCCGTCGGCGCCGCGATCGGTGCCATCGGCCTGATGCAGGGCTCGTTCTTCCTCTTCTGCCTCGGCTCGCTCTTCACCGGCATCTACATGTCGGGCCAGGGCTTCTACCGCTTCGCTGCCGCCGACACCGCCTCCGACACGTTCAAGCCCAAGGCCATTTCCTACGTCATGGCCGGGGGCTTGCTCTCGGCCATCGTCGGCCCGCAACTCGTCAAGGTCACCGCCGAGGCGATGGTCGTGCCCTTCCTCGGCACCTACCTCGCCGTCATCGCGCTCAACCTCGGCGGCATGTCCCTTTTCGCCTTCCTCGACATCCCCAAGCCCCCCGCGCCCGTGCCCGGCGCCGCGCGCGTGGGCCGCACCCGGGGCGAGATGCTGCGCGACCCGGTGATCGCGGTCTCGATCATCTGCGCCACGGTCGCCTACGCGCTGATGAACCTGGTGATGACCTCGACCCCCTTGGCCGTCGTCGGCTGCGGCTTCACCACCAACCACGCCGCCGACATCGTCTCGGCCCACGTGCTGGCGATGTTCGCGCCCGCCTTCGTCACCGGCCACCTGATCGCGCGCTTCGGCGCCGAGAAGATCGTGGCCGCCGGCCTCACCATCCTCGCCGCCAGCGGCGCGGTGGCGCTGATGGGCGTCGAGCTCGAGCATTTCTACGTCGCCCTGATCCTCCTCGGCGTCGGCTGGAACTTCGGTTTCATCGGCGCGACCACGATGCTCGCCCGCTCTCATTCGCCGGCCGAGCGGGGGCGGATCCAGGGCATCAACGACATGGTCGTCTTCGGCGGCGTGACGCTCGCCTCGCTTTCGTCGGGGCAGTTGATGAACTGCACCGGCTCGGATGCCGAGACCGGCTGGCAGCTCGTCAACCTCGCCATGCTGCCCTTCCTGGTCCTCGCCGGCGGCGCGCTGATCTGGCTGGTGATGCGCCCGCGCCCGGCGTGATGCCGGAACCCGCACGCCAATTAAGGGTTGACCCCCAAGTCGTTACCGGGCTATCGGAGCCACGCTGAGCGTCGGGACTGTCCCGGCGCGCTCATGGAGGCACCATTGGACGAGGGAAGTAGAGGCAGGGTTCTGTGCCGCCTTCCGCGTCATGGTGCCCTGGCTTTCCGAGACAACAATCCGGTCTGACGGGCTGCGCGCCTGACCCGCACGGGTTCGGCCTGGGCCCGTGGGGCCCACGTTCGGAGCATGACCGATGAGCGAAACCACCACGATCGACATCAACGCCCACGCCATCGCGCGGTTTTTGCGTTCGGGCGCCACGAATTCCATCGCCGAAGCCCTGCGACACGAGCACGCGGCCGACATCGTGGCGATGATCGAGGACATGCCCGTCGAGGACATGGCCAAGGTTCTGCTGTGCCTCGACGAGGATCGTCAGGCGACAGTGTTCGGCTATTTCGACCACGACACCCAAGTCGAACTGGCCGAAATTCTCGACCGGCGCGAGATGGCGCGCATCTTCGGGGCGATGGCGCATGACGAACGCGCCGACCTTTTCGCCGAACTGACCGAAGAGCAGAAGAACGCCCTTCTGCCCGGCCTCGCCCAGGCCGAACGCGAGGACATGCGCAAGCTTGCGGCCTACCCGGAAGGCACTGTCGGCTCGGTGATGACGTCGGATTACGCGACGCTCTCGCCGCTGATGAAGGTCGCCGAGGCGATCGAGCATTTGCGCCATGTCGCGCCCGATTCTGAAACGATCTACCATTCGTACGTCATCGACCAAGAGCGGAAACTCCTTGGCACTGTTGCGCTGCGCGACCTGATGATCGCGCGCGACAACGCCACGGTGGCCGAGATCATGCGCCAGGAGCCGCCCTTCATCCGCGCCGAGGACAAGCGCGCCGAGGCGGTCGAGATGATCCGCAAGTACGACGTTCTCGCCTTGCCCGTGATCAACGGCGGCGACCGGCTGGCCGGGATCGTGACCTATGACGACGCGATGGACGTCGCGCAGGAAGAAGAAACCGAGCGCTTCACCAAGACCTCGGCCGTCTCTGGGATTGGCACCTCGATGCTCGACGCGTCGACCGGGCTGCTTTACCGCAAGCGTATCCCGTGGCTGCTGATCCTGGTGTTCGGCAACATCTTCTCGGGCGCGGGCATCGCGTTCTTCGAGGAAACCATCGAGGCGCATGTGGCGCTGGTGTTCTTCCTGCCGCTCT
>SLKW01000049.1 GCA_007134405.1 Paracoccaceae bacterium | reverse complement strand
TGTGCTGCGTGCCGCCCATGCACCAGATGAAGGTTGCGGGCTTTTGCGTCGCGAAGGTTTCGGCCACGCGGCGCAGCGTGTCGCCGGGGATCCCCGAGATGTCTTCGACGACATCCGGCGGGTAGGCCTTCACGGCCTCGCGGATCTGGTCCATCCCCCAGACGCGCTGGTCGATGAATTCCTGATCCTCCCAGCCGTTCTCGAAGATGTGCCACATGATGCCCCAGATGATGGCGATGTCGGTGCCGGGGCGCATGCGGACAAATTCGGTGGCGTGGGCGGCGGTGCGGGTGAAGCGCGGGTCGATCACGATGACGTTGGCGCGCTGCAGTTCCTTGCCTTCAAGGATGTGCTGGAGCGAGACAGGATGCGCCTCGGCCGCGTTCGAGCCCATGAAGATCATTGTCTTCGAGTTGCGGATGTCGTTGTAGCTGTTGGTCTGGGCGCCGTAGCCCCAGGTGTTCGCCACGCCCGCCACGGTGGTCGAGTGGCAGATGCGCGCCTGGTGGTCGACGTTGTTGGTGCCCCAGAAGGCGGCGAACTTGCGGAAGAGGTACGCGCCCTCGTTGGAGAATTTCGCGGAACCCAGAAGATAGACGCTGTCGGCGCCTGAATTCTGGCGGATCTCCATCATCTTGTCGCCGATCTCGTCGATCGCCTGTTCCCAGCTGATGCGGACCCACTCGCCGTTCTGCTTCTTCATTGGATATTTCAGCCGGCGGTCGCCGTGCACCAGCTCGCGCACCGAAGCGCCCTTGGCGCAATGCGTGCCGCGGTTGATCGGGCTGTGCCAGCTGGGTTCCTGGCCGACCCAGACGCCGTTCTGCACTTCGGCGGTGACCGAGCAGCCGACCGAGCAATGGGTGCAGATGTTCTTCTTGATCTCGACCGGCTGATCCTGATCGACATAGCCGGCCTCGGCGCGACGGGTCATTCCGGCGCCGAGCGAGCCGAGCGCGGCGAGCCCGCCGACGGTCAGGCCCGAGGCGCGCAGGAAGCTGCGGCGGTCGAGGGGCTTGGCGGCCAGGCCGGCCGCGACCTGGCTCAGGCGGCCGCCGCGCGCGGCCTCACGGGTTCTGCGCTTGACGAGCATCGCTCAATCCTCCCGGCGAAAGTAACGGTTGGTACGGTAGAAGTTTTCGATATGTTCGGTCACCCGGTAGCGGGCGCGCGTGCGCTCTGCCCCGGTCTGCTGCGCGAAAGCCGGCCGCGCGCCGCCCGCGGTCAGTGCCATCGCGCCGGCCGCGCCAAGCGTCGCACCGAAGAAGGTGCGGCGATTGATCGGGCTGCGCTGATCGTTTGAGCCTTTGTCCTGTGCCATGTCGATCCTCCCATCCATGCGGGCCGCGGCCCGGTCGTGTGTCACATTCTTGTCAAGCGGCAAGCGCGAAGGCGCGCGCTTCGATGTCCACCAGTAGTCGTCCGATTTCGGCCACCGGCCGATAGAAGCGCGCGCTTGGCGCGATTGCCAGGTCGTCGAAGAATTGCGCCGCCCAGGGCGCGAGGTGCCGGTTGAAGAACGCGGCCTGCCGCGCCTCATCGACGTCAATCGTGCCATCGGCCATGCCGGCCATGACCTCGAGGATCAGCGCGATGTGATCCTCGGGCTCGTAGCGGCCCTGGGCGCGTGCAACGCCCAGCCGCGCGAGGTCGCCACGCAGGTCGGCAAGCGGACGTTCGTTCAGGAAACCGGTGATGTAGAAGCTGGCATAGGGCAGAAGCTCCCCGCGGCCGACGCCGATGAAGAGCTCGAAGAATTCGCGCTCGACCGCCTTTGCTTCGGAATTGGCGGCATTCCGAGCCAACGAGTCGTAAGCCTGGCCCAAGGCGGTTTCATCGCCCGTAAGCGCGGAGATTTCCTGCAGGAGTTGAGTGGATGGCGCGGAGGCGAGCAAACGGGAAAGGAAGCGATATTGCTCGCTTCTACGAAGATCAAGTGTGTCGCGCGCGGACCCGTCGCCGGGTTGGCTGGCTAGCATTCGTTTGTGTTCCCCGTGGCGCTACTCTGGGCGCCGTCTTCTCCCTGGCGGATCGTGCCGCTTTTGCGAACTTAAAACGCCTTATTTGCAGAAGTATATCCAGAAACGTGCATCGTCAAATCAACTTGGGTGTTTTTTTGCGCATCGGGCACAAAATCGTTGCGTCTATTGCGGACGCGCCCCGCCATGCCGGGGCCGCTGGGCTGGCGCGGCGGGCTCGTCCGGGCGCGTTCCTTCGTTCGTGGGGGCGGCCTTCGCGAGCTCGGTTCTGCTGGTCGAGGTAATTGCGGGCGCTTCCAATGGTGCGGCGTGCGTGCTTTCCTCTGGCGTCGCACCGGCTTTCTTCTGCACCGGTTCCTCCAGCCCCGCGATCTGGCGCGCCCATTGCTTGACTTTGACAGGGTCGAGCGGGCCGCCGTCGCCCGGCACGCCGCCCGGCGTATTCCAGTCCCAGGCGTAGTCGACGGCGATGTCCTTGTGGTCGCGGATCGCCGGGGTTGCCAGCCACATTTTCCGCAGGGCGGCATTCTTCAAGGCCGACGGCACGCCGGGACGCAGGAAGGCGCGGATGTCGCTGCCTTTGGTAAGCGTTTCGATCGGCGGCAGGGCGGCGAGTTCCTCCTCGGTGATTGGCGACACTTCGGGACTGGTTGCAGGGGCGGGCGCTTGCGGGGAGGCATCTCCGGGGGGTGTGGGGTTGTCCGTGCTGGTCTCGTCTGCCTCGTGGCGAGCGGCGGCCTTGCGGCCGGACCAGCGTTCCAGGAAAGGCTTTTCGGTCATGTCTTCCTCCGGCCGGCGCCCCATTTGTCTTCGGGCGACAGGATGCGCGGGGCGCGCGGGGTCAGCGCGTTGGGGTCTTGCGGGCTGCGCTTGCGCTTCTTGAAGGGGATCTCGACATGATGCGTGGCCACGAAATCCGCGATGAACCGCAGGACGCTTTCCGGCATCGGCACGGCCTCGACGATCAACGCCGTGTCGCTGGCATAGCCCTCGCCCTCATAGGGATCGGCGGTGACGCAAACGACTTCGGTGCGTTCGGGCGCATCGCCGCGCAGAACCACCCAGATCGATGGACGTCCCGAAACGAGGTTGTCGCGGTGATGGCCGGTATCGCCCGTCCAGAGCACCATGTCGGCCGCGCCCAGATACCAGGTCTCGATGCCCTCTGACCCGGCGATCAGAGTATGCGGCGCGGTGTCGGGCTCTTGCGGCAGCACGCCCGTGGGGCGAAGCTCGCCCTTTCCCCAGCGGGTGACGGGGGGGCGGCGCATTGCGACAACGCCCAGTCGCAACCGTTCCTGTGACATCCGAGCCTCCTTCAATGCACCGGCGCGGCGGCCGCCAGCGGCAGGCCGGTGACCAGGTTCTGCGGTTTGATTCGCACGCCGCCATCGGCTGCCATGCCCAGGATCAGCCAGACCGGGTGTCCCGCCAGATCCGGCCGCACCGGCGCGGCGTCGATGAAGTCGAGCCTAAAAAGCCCTACCAGCGTCTCGCGCGGCGTCTCGCCGTGCCAGAGCGCGTTGCCGATCGCCGTGCCGGCGGGGTCGAGGCCGACGAACCAGCGCAGATCGACGTCGTCGGCGCGCAGTTCCGGGGT
>SLKW01000025.1 GCA_007134405.1 Paracoccaceae bacterium | reverse complement strand
ACACTCCCGCGCCTGGCGGGGAGGTCACCTACCCCTTTAGGGGGGTGTTTTCCGAATTCTGAAATCTGCTCCAAGGCATTGATACACAACAGAACTTCCAGACTCCGGAGCAGAATTCGGCAAGGCCCTTCCGGATTCTGGAAAGCACCTTCCAAGCCACTGAAATGAAATCGGAAAAGCCAGAATCCAGAATTCGCGCGGGAAGCAGAATCTGCGGATTCTGGCCAGAATCCGGGTCTGGAAAGCCAGAATTCGCGGCGGGGAACGGCGTGAGTTTTCATGCCTCGTCCTCCTCCTGATAGACCCAGACGGAGGGGTTCTCGACGGGCAGGACGGCCCCGGTCTGCGGGCATTTGTAGTGGCTGGGCAGCGCCGGGATCAGCTCCGGCTTGACCTCGCCCGTGTCGGGATCGACGGTCTCGCCGCCCATACCCAGCAGCATTCCCTCGACGCAGAGATAGCCGTACTTGCTCCGCTCCGCGGCCAGACCGATGCGCGTGGCGGCGGGGCCGCGGATGAACTTGACCTTGCCCTTGGTGGCGAGAACGCTGAGCCGGTCGTGGACGATGGTCCGCCCGCCGAGTCCCCCGGTATTCTCGAAGGCTTCGGAGAACTGCGCCAATGTGTAGAGCTTGCCGCGTCGCGCCTCCTCGTAGAGCAGGCCGAGAATGACGTCGTGCTTGCGCATGCGCTCGGCGTCATGCTTGGCGCCCACCTCGGCGCGCACGAGGCGCTCGTTCATCGGGTTGATCTCCACCCATTGGCCGCGCACCTTGTCGATCAGCTTCGAGGGCAGCGCGGGGCCGTTGCGCAGCTCGATCTCCAGCTTGCGCTCTGACGCGTCCTCGTCGGGGCGGTGCAGGATCAGGCCGGAGGTGTAGAAGCCCCGCAGGGCGCTGGCGCCCGAAAGCGCGAGAAACGGATCCTCCTTCACCTGGTGCTTGCTGAGCTTCTTGGTGTGGTGGATCAGGATGACCCCGCAGTCCGGGTCGATGTGGTCGCGCAGAACCTCGACCCGCTCCTTGAGGAAGAACATCATGGCGGTGTTGTCGTTCTCGCCACCGCCATCGGGTCCGCCATCGAAGAGGTTCCGGATCGGGTCGACGCAGAGGATGTCGGGCGGCGCATCCGGGAATGCCGTCCGGATCGCACGGGCGACCCGCACGCTGCCCTCGGTGTCGAGCAGCATTTTCAGCTTGGGTGTGGCGACAAAGGTGTCGCGCGCGGCGGCCAGCACGTCGGGCGGCAGGGCGATCTGCTTCAGCCGTTCGCGCAGATAGTGATACTGGATCTCGGCCTGCAGGTAGAAGATCCGCAGCGGCCGTGGCGGCGTGAAGCCGAGGAAGGGCACACCGGCGGCCATGTGGACAAGCCAGGAGATCAGCAGGTCGCTCTTGCCGACCTTGGGCGCACCGCCCAGCACCAGCAGTCCGCCCGGCGTCAGCACGCGGGGCGCGATGATGTCCTCGGGCATCGGGCTCTGATCGTCCAGCAGCGCGCCCAAGGTGAAGGCGGGCATCTCGACCGGTCCCGGTGCGCCGGAGTCCAGCCGGATCAGCGGCGGGCCGTATTTCTTGACATGCCGTTCCCAGAGCCGCTCGGATTCCCGCTTCAGCCGCTCTACCGGCCACTGGGGCCGCAGCATCGCGGCGTTGTAGCCGCATATGCCGATCCAGCCCTCGTCCTTTGTCATCCGGCCCTCGTGGACCATGCGGATGAAATGCCCGATCGCGGCGGACGCACCTTCGAAGCGGGACCAGTCGTCCTGCGCCCCCTCACGCACCGGCGTGACCAGCACTTCGTCCAGGACGGGCTTGTCGGGATGGGTGAACGCAGGCTGCAGGGACACGCCCGGCGCGGGCGGCATGTCGGTGACGGCTTCGATGAATTCGGCCAGATCGCGTTCGCGGTCGGCGTTCAGTTCGACGATCCGCACCTGCGTCTTGAGGTTGTTCTTGTAGTAGACCGAGCCCGCCACTCGGATCGGCTGATGGGCGGAGCGGAAATGCATGTCGCCGCCGACCTTTGCGGCGATGTCACCGCGCAGACGGCAGACGCGGGCCATGTCGTCACCCTCGGCCGGTTCGGTCAGCGCCCACCAGACGTGGCACTTGCGCTGCCCTTCGGCCGTCACGCCACCGCTTTCCACCACCATGCTGGCCGCGCCGAGGTGGCGCTCGAGGTGCGCGCGCTTGGCGGCGATGTCACCGGTGTCGAGATCGACCACCACCGTCTGCATCTGCAGAATATCGGTGGCCTTGGCCCGGCCGGGCGCCGCGACAGTGCCGGGGATCACATAGACTGCCGCGCCCTCGCGCGAGGCCCATGTCGCGAAGGTCGCGATCTTTTCCGGGGCGGAATGATCCGCTTCCAGCCAGATGTTGTGCGGGCGGCCATCGATGCCCTGACCCTTGTCGATGAAGCTGCGGACAGGGATCAGACCGTCGCAATACCCGAAGACGACCTGCATGAATTGCGCGATCTGCGCAGGGTCCGGCTCGTCGCCGAAGACATCGATCTGCGGCGCGGCATCGTTGAAGTCGCGCCATGGGTTGAAATGGACGATGTTTTCCTTGGGCCCATCGGGCGTGGTGTCGTCGCGCATGGCTGGCTCCTGGTCGGGTTCGGATGGCTCGGTGGGCTCGTCGGTCATGCAGCCAGCCCCCAGCACCGCTCGGCATGGGCGCAGAACCGGCATTCGAAGAAGTTGCGGTTGGCGGCGATGCGGGGCAGCAACTCGCCGGCGTCGGTGGCTTGCAGGATCCGCACCGCGCGGTCGGACATGCGCTGCGCCAGATCGGCATCGAAGGCGACCTGCTCGTGATGCAGTTCGGCCGTGTCCTTGTTGATCGCCGTGAACAGTGCCGGGGCCGAGGAAATGCCCGGCACCGAAGGCTCCATGTAAGCCTGGTAGATCGCGATCTGTGCGGCATAGACGGGCTTGGAGACGGCGACCCCGTCCTTGACGCAGGCCCGCCAGTTCTTGGCGTTCATGGTCTTGCATTCCCAGAGCGCCGGGGTGCGAAGACCGAGCGCGGCCGGGGCTGCGGCTACGATCCCGTCGACATGGCCACGAATACGGCCGCCCGCGACGGAGAATCCGAACTGATCCCCGTCGGGCCGATTGCCCTTGCGGGTGTAGAGGTCGAGCCCCGCCGCCCGCAGCCAACGGATTGCCAGATCCTCGAGCTGGTGGCCGATCTCGAAGATCCGCAGCGTCTGGCCGCCGAAGTCCGCGCCCTCATCCTTGGGCGCACCTGCGAACTCGAATTGCAGCGCTCGTTCGCAGGCGTGCCCCAGACGGGACGCGCCGAGATAGGTCCGGGGCGGCGTGGCCTCCCGCTCGGCGATCAGCGCGGCGTCGACCAGCGCGTTGATCCGCTCGGCCATGGAGGGGCGCGGGTTGAAATCCAGCATCAGAACGGCACCTCGCTCCCGGCGGCGATGCGCGACATCTCGGCGCCATAGCCCTCCAGAACCTCCTCGATCAGGGCGGTGACATCGGTTTCGGTGAGATCGCGCAGCCGTTTGTCCCAGCCGATCAGGTCCATCGTCTGGCCCAGCCGCTTCATCACCGTCGCTATGGCGAGGCGTT
>SLKW01000249.1 GCA_007134405.1 Paracoccaceae bacterium | reverse complement strand
CTTGTCGATCTCGTCGATCAGGAGAACGACTTTGCGATCTGTTTCAAAGGCTTGCCAGAGCTTCCCCTTCTTGATGTAGTTCGCCACATCGTGCACCCGATCATCGCCCAGCTGGCTGTCGCGCAGGCGGCTGACGGCATCGTATTCATAGAGCCCCTGATGCGCGCGGGTGGTCGACTTGATGTTCCATTCGATGATGTCGAGTTCGAGCGATGTCGCCACTTCGCGCGCCAGTTCGGTCTTGCCGGTGCCGGGTTCGCCCTTGACCAGAAGCGGCCGTTCCAGCGTCACCGCGGCGTTGACCGCCATCGTCAGGTCGTCGGTGGCGATATAGGTTTCGGTCGAGGCGAAGCGCATGCGGGGGATCCTTGTCTGGTCCTGTCGGGGCGGTCTGTCGGGGCCGATCTCTAGCCCCGTGGCGGGGCGTGTGCAATGCGTCGGCGGGGCCGGGGAGGGGGGTGCGCGGCGTTTGACAAGCGCGCACAGGGCGTATGACATGCGTACACCGAGCGTACACAGAGCGTATGACACGTGTAGGACAGGCGTAGGACTCACGTAGGACTCGCGTAGGACGCGGCAGCGCAGCGGGGCGACCGCAGTCTGCGGCGGCAGTCTTGGGGGGTGGCCTTTGGCGGCGGTTGTCTCGGCCCCGCGCGGCGGCTATTCTTTCGGTGGTACGGGCGGAGACAGGCATGTCCAGGGCGATGAGCGAGCGCGAGATCGAGGATGTGCTGAACTCCGTGCGCCGTCTGGTCGCGCAGGCGGAGCGCCGCGGCCGGTTGCCGCCGCTGGTGCTGTCGCCGGAGATGCGCGTCGATCCGCAGGCGGCGGGCCGCACGGATCCCGCCGCCAGTCCCGAGACCACCGAAAGCCCCGAGACGACCGGCAAGCCCGAGACGAGGCGCGAGACGAGTGCCGATGCGGAGACCCGCGCGCCTGAGCGGCCCGCGCGGTCCGAGGCTGGCGCGCCGCATGCGTCCTTCGATCCGGGAGAGGGTGCGGAGGATTTCGCGGCGGACGATCTGACAGCGGAAGATTTGAACGCGGAAGATTGGGCGGACGATCTGGCTGGGGAAGATCTGGCCGCGGAGGACGAGGTCGCCGCCAACCTGCCCGAGACGCGCGCGGACGACGCCGGGCTTCCGGCCACGCTGGACGAGCAGGCTCTGCAGGAACTGGTGGGCCAGATCGTGCGCGAGGAGTTGCACGGCAAGCTCGGCGAACGGATCACGCTGGCGGTTCGCAAGCTTGTGCGCAATGAAATCGCCCGCGCGATGGACGAGGCGCGGCGCAAATAGCGCTGAGGCGCGGCGCGATTGGCGCCGGTTTTCCGCCCGCCGCCTGGCCAACACATCGATCACGAAAAAGACCGGAGATCGCGCGTATCGCGATTTGTTCCCTCTCCTTCGGGAGCTTGCCGCCGAAGGCAGGGGGCGCGCGGCACGCGCCGGTTGCGAAGTTCCGCCGGGTCTCGCGTTTTTCGGGGAACTTCCTCTCCAGGGCTTTGTTGGTGTTCCGAGGGCGCAATGCCCGAACATGGAACTAAATGGAGAGAGATCATGACTGACCTTACCAAACTCGTTATCGCTGGTTTTCTGTCGGCGTCCGTTTCGTCGGTTGCGCTGACCGCGTCGGCCGACACTCAGCCCACCACGGGCGCCGCCGGCACCGAGACGGAAACCACCACGGGTGCGGCTGGCACCGAGACGGACACCACCACGGGTGCGGCTGGCACCACGACGGCGGCCGGCGAGTCGATCATGGATGGCGACTACTATGAAGACATGATCGAAGCGCTGAAGGACGTCAGCGACGATGGCGAAGACGAACGCAGCGCCCTCGAAGACGCTGACAGCGCCCGGATCGTTACGCTGAGCGAGCTGCGTGCGAACGCGCCCGATCATCACGATGCGATCGACGAAGCGCTGGAAGCGCATGAAGACAAGCGCGACGACTATCGCAGCGCGATCGAAGACAACGACAATCTGAAGGAAGCGGTCGAGAACCGTGGCTTCAGCGTCGATGACGTGGTTGCGGTCAAGTACGACAGCGACAACGGCGAAGTCACGCTGGTCGTGGACGCGTCGTAAGATTTGGGCCTAGCCTGAACCGGAAGAGCGCGCCTTCGGGCGCGCTCTTTTTTTGTGCGTTTGCAGGCGATTGCGACGCGGTTGCGGGTGGGGCGCGTCAGCCTTCGATGACGGTGACGCCCAGCCGGGCAAGCTCGTGATCGACCATCTCGGTTTCCTCGGCGCTCAGCCTTTGGTGGCGGGGGTAGCGGGGCAGGGTGCGGTCGTTCAGAACGGGTGTGTCCCAGCCATCGGTCGTGTCCATGAAGCGCCGCACGCCGCCCGCGCCGAATTCGATCAGGTAGCCTTGCAGGACCACGTCCAGGTAGGACAGCAGGATCGGGCCGCCGGTGTCGTGCATGCTGGCGGCGGGGACGGCGTAGATCTGCGTGAAGACGCCGTTCACCGTTTCGACCGTCAGGCCGGTGTCGAGCGGGTGGCGGTTATAGCCTGCCTCGCGCCGGTCGAGCGCGGCCCAGTCGGCACCGGGAACCGGGGCGATCAGGCCCTCGATCTCGGACTCGGGGCAGGGGACGGCGGTCAGGAACGGCCCGTCGCGCAGCGCCGTATGCCGCCATGCCCGCCGCCAGCCGCGCAGCCGCGCGCGGTGCGCCGGCGCGTAGACATGCGTGGCGCGGTTCACGAGGCTGCCGTAACCGAAGAAGAAGGGATCGTGCATCTTTCGCCTGTGTTTTCGACGGCCGGAGTTGTGCCGCAGGCGGTCGCGGCTTGCAAGCCGGGAGGGCGCGGGACCCGTGCCGGGGCGCCCGTCGTTGCGCCCCCTTGCCTGAGCCGGGTCCGCGCGCTATCCCTTTGATGACGGATACGGGAGAATCCGGCGGGTCCACCCGCCGGTGCCGAAGGAGCAACCGCCCCGGTAAACTCTCAGGCCCAGGGACCGGTCCGGCGAAGGAACTCTGGAGAGTGGCGCAGCAGCGCCCGCCGAAGGGATAACGATCTCAGGCGCCCCATACGCGGAAGCGGGCGGGGCAGGGACAGAGGGGGCACCAGGGGGCGCGGGCGCGCCCGGTCGTGGTGCCGGCGCAACCCGGCGAGTTGGAAGGAGACAGGCGGCGATGACCGACCTGATGCGGACGTGCCTTCACGGGCTGCACCTGTCGCTGGGGGCGAAGATGGTGCCGTTTGCCGGCTACGAGATGCCGGTGCAGTACCCGATGGGCGTGATGGGCGAGCACAAGCACACCCGCGCGCAGGCCGGGCTCTTCGATGTCAGCCACATGGGGCAGATCATCCTGGGCGCGCGCGACGCGGCCGAGGCGCTGGAGCGGCTGGTGCCGGTCGATGTGCTGGGGCTGAAGGCCGGGCGGCAGCGCTACGGCCTTTTCACCAACGCGGCGGGCGGGATACTGGACGATCTGATGATCGCCAATCGTGGCGATCATCTGTTCCTGGTGGTCAATGCCGCCTGCAAGGCCGCCGATACCGAACATCTGATGGCGCATGTGCCGGGGGTGGAGCCGGTGACCGACCGCGCGCTGCTGGCGCTGCAGGGGCCGGCGGCCGAAGCGGCGCTGG
>SLKW01000062.1 GCA_007134405.1 Paracoccaceae bacterium | reverse complement strand
GGCCTTGAGATGCTCGACCCCGGCATCGCGCGGCGCGAAAAGCGCGAAGACCAGATCGACCGGCGCACGGTCGACCGAACCATAATCCATCGGCTTTTCCAGCCGGATGAACACGCCCACGACCCTGTCCAGCCCGTCGACGCGCGCATGCGGCAACGCAACACCGTGGCCCACGCCGGTCGGGCCCAGGCTTTCGCGCTCCTGCAGGGCATCGACGGCTTCGTCGACGGGCACGCCGTGAACCTTGGCGACGAGTTCGGCCAGATCCTGAAACAGGCGTTTCTTGCTTTTCACGATGCTGTTGACGCGTATTGCCTCGGGCTTGAGCACATCGGCAAGTTCCATGAAGTTCTCCGTAAGGTGCGTTCCGTACCGGGCGCTCTGGCGTAGCCCGGCTCTCGGGCGCAGCGTCGCTGCGCGTGGGTCCAAGTGTGCCGGACTGGGAGTTATTCCGGGTCGATCCAGCCGATGTTTCCATCGTCACGCCGATAGACGACGTTCAGACCGCCGTGCCGCTCGTTGCGGAAGACGAGCACATTGGCATGCGTGAGTTCCATCTGCATCACCGCCTCGCCTGCCGAAAGGGAGGGTATGCGCATCTCCATCTCGGCGATGATGATCGGTTGAAGCGATTCGGGCTCGTCCTCCTCGGCGCCATCCGAGGCGAGGATATAGGAGGGGGCGCCGGCGAATTCAACCGGCATGGGGCGGTCGCGGTGGTGGTCCTTCAGGCGGCGCTTGTAGCGGCGCAGCTGCTTGTCCATCTTCTCGCAGCAGGCGTCGAAGGCGGCGTAGATCTCGGTCGCCGTACCCTTGGCCTGCGCGGTCAGCCCCGAGGAGAGATGCACCGTCGCTTCGCAGACATGGTTGTGGGCGTCGCGCGAGAAGACGACATTGGCGTCGGTGGGGCGCTGCGAATACTTTTCCATCACGGCGCCGAGCTCGTCCTTGACATGCGTCTGCAACGCCTCGCCGATGTCGATCTGTTTGCCGGTGATCTGATACCGCATGGGCCTCTCCTCGGTTGGTCGGCGCGCTGGGGCCTGAACCCTGACGCCGGACGATCAGTCTGTCGTTCCTATCCGGCCTGACGCGCGGATGCGAGTCGCCGCCGCGTGGAGGTTGCCGGTATGCGCAGACCTTGCCGGTATTTGGCGACGGTCCGGCGCGCGATGTCAACGCCTTCGGCGCGCAGCGCCTCGGCGAGCGCAGCGTCACTGAGCGGCCGGCCGGGCGGCTCGCTGGCGACCAGGGCGAGGATGCGCCGCTGCACGGCGCGGGCCGAGACATCGCCGTCCGGCCCCGGCAGCGCAGCGGAAAAGAACTGCGCCAGAGGCCAGATGCGGCCATCGACATCGATCGACTTGCCGGCGATGGCGCGCCCGACGGTGGCCGGGTGCAGGCCCAGCTCGGCGGCAAGCTGGACCCGCGTGGCGGGGCGCAGCTCCTCGGGGCCGCGCAGGAAGAACCCGGCCTGATGCGCGATGAGCCATGCGCCGATTCGCGTCAGCGTGCGCCCGCGCTGTTCCAGCGCCGCGACATAGGCGCGCGCGCGCTCCAGCAGTTCGGGCGCGAAACGCTTGCCGGGCAGCCCGGCCAGGAGCGTCGTGTCGACGCTGACCCGCGGCAGATGCCGCGCGCTCAAGGCCACGCCCAGCGTGCCTAGGGCGTCGCGGGTCAGGATGAGGTCGGGCTGGGACAGGACGGGTGCGGCGTCGGCGGTGCTCACCGGGCGTGGGCTGAGGCGGCGCAGGAGGCCCGCGCGGTGCTCGGCCTCGGCGCGGTCGATGCCCAGCCGCCGGGCGATCGCGGCCCAGTCGCGGGCGGCGAAAAGCGCCATCTCGGCCACTGTGGCGACGGCATCGGCTTCCGGCAGGCCAAGGTCGATCAATTGCAGCTTCAGGCATTCGGGCAGATCGCGCGCCCCGATCCCGGCCGGTTCGCAAGCCTGAAGCGCGCTCAGGGCCGTCTCAAGGTCGGCAAGGGGCGCGCCGGTTTCGGCAGCCAGTTCGCCGAGGCCGGTGTCGAGAATGCCGTCCTCGCGCAGTTCCGAAACGAGGAACAGCGCCAGCGCCGCGATGGTGGGCGCGAGGTCCATCTGCGCAAGCTGGCTGCGCAGGGCTTCCTGGAAGGACGCCTCGCGCGCGGCAGGCTCCGGCAGGGTCGCGGCCGGGGCGGCGCCGGGCAGGCCGCGCGCGCGGGGCGCTTCGTGGCGCAGGAAGGGGTTGCGCTCGGCCTCGCGGGCGATTTCCTCGGTCAGCTCGGACGGGGCCATGCGCAGGACCGACAGCGACATGCGCACCACGGGCGTGAGCGCGAGCTTCTGCGTCTGGCGAAGCTGGAGACGGGCCTTCATCGCGCCCGCCTAGCGGAAACTGTCGCCGAGATAGACGCGGCGCACGTTTTCATCCTGGACGACCTCCGCGGGGGTGCCGCTCATCAGCACGCCGCCATCGTGCAGGATATAGGCGCGGTCGACGATCTCAAGCGTTTCGCGCACGTTGTGGTCGGTAATGAGCACGCCGATTCCGCGGTCGCGCAATTCGGCCACCAGACCCCGGATATCCGCCACCGCGATGGGATCGACGCCGGCGAAGGGCTCGTCGAGCAGCACATAGCGCGGGTTCGACGCCAGGCAGCGCGCGATTTCGGTGCGCCGCCGCTCGCCCCCGGAAAGGGCCAGCGCCGGGGCGTCGCGCAGATGGTCGATGGAGAATTCGCCCAGGAGTTCCTCGAGCCGCGCGGCGCGGCGGCGGCGGTCGGGTTCGGCGATCTCGAGAATTGCCGTGATGTTGTCGGCCACCGTCAGGCCGCGGAAAATCGACATTTCCTGCGGCAGGTAGCCGATCCCCAGCCGCGCGCGGCGGTACATGGGCAGGCCGGTCGCGTCGATCCCGTCGATGATGACGCGGCCGCCGTCGGATGGCACGAGGCCCGCGATGCAGTAAAAGCAGGTGGTCTTGCCCGAGCCGTTGGGGCCGAGAAGCGCCACCACCTCGCCCCGGTCGAGCGACAGGTCGACGCCGCGCAGGACCGGCCGGCCGCCGTAGCCCTTTTCGAGCCCCGCGACGGTCAGGCCGGTGCGCGTGTCGGAGGTGTCGCGCATGTCCTCAGTCCAGCTGGATGATCGTGCGCACGTTGCCGCTCATCGCGCCGGTGCCCTGCGCCAGGTCGGCGCGGAAGTTCTGCCCCGACAGGATGTTCGGCCCCTGCACCAGCATGACGTCGCCGCGCATCTCGAGCAGCTGATCGGCCAGCGAATAGGTCGCCTCCTGCGCTTCCACGGCCTCGTCGGAGGTGACGAAGGTGACGCCGTCCGCGGCGATCAGCCGGTCGATCCGGGTGCGGCCGTTGCCTTCGGCGCGGCTATATTCCAGCCGCAGGCTGCCCGCCGTGAGCACCATCTCGCCCTGTTCGGCGCGGACGTTGCCGCGAAAGACGCTGGCGCCGGTGGCCTGGTCGACCTCGAGCTCGTCGGCGTTGATCTCGATGGGCGCGTCGGCCAGCCGCAGTGACTGGCCCAGCCGAATCTGCGTGTCCTGCGCCAGCGCCGCCTGCGGCAAGCCGGCGAGCGCGAGGCAGAGAGACGCGGCAATCAGGGCGGCGAGGGGC
>SLKW01000460.1 GCA_007134405.1 Paracoccaceae bacterium | reverse complement strand
TCCCGACGATATGGAAATCGAGCCGATCGAGCCGGAGGAGGAGGTTTCCGACCTGCGCGCCTTACGCCGGTCGGGGCGGGGTGTCGAGGGGGCAGGCGCGACGGGCGGCGGTGGCGGAGGTGCGGCCTGGGTGCGTGCATGCGGGTGAAATATGCGTATGCAAACGTTTTGGATCTGTCGGGTGGGGGTGTCGGTGGGCAGATTGTCCTATTTGCAGGCGGATTGTGGGTTTCCGCGTCCGCCGCTGCACGGAAAAACTTGCAAACGCATCTTTCCTGGTGCAGCTTCGGCGGGCGCGGCAAGCGACTCGCGCGATGGCAACCAATGACGGCAACCAATTTCGGGGGGACGAGACATGGCTTCGGCCGATACACTCAAATCGCTGGGCGAGATGCTGCTTTCGGGCGATATCACGGTGGTGGACTGCACGGGCGTGCTGGGCCCGAAGACGCCGCTTCTGAAACTGCCGCCGGAACTGGCCAAGGACACGCCGCCGATCGAGATCCACCGGATCAGCGAATACGACGACAACGGCCCGTTCTGGGCCTGGAACTGGCTGAAGCTGGGCGAGCATTCGGGCACGCATTTCGACGCGCCGCATCACTGGATCACCGGCAAGGATTATGCCGACGGCTATACCGACACGCTGGACCTGCAGCGGGTGGTGGCGCCGGTCAACGTGATCGACTGCTCGGCCGAGGCGGCGGAGAACCCCGATTTCCTGCTGACCGCCGAGCATGTGAAGGACTGGGAAGCCAAGCACGGCGAGATCGGCGCCGGCGAATGGGTGGTGATGCGCAGCGACTGGGACCGCCGCGCCCATGACGAGGGCGAGTTCCTGAACGCCGATGCGACCGGTCCGCACAGCCCCGGCCCGTCGGTCGATTGCATTGAATACCTGATCGGCAAGGGGATCGTCGGCTGGGGCAGCCAGTGCATCGGCACCGATGCCGGCCAGGCCGGGGGCATGGAGCCGCCGTTTCCGGCACATAACCTGCTGCACAAGAACAACATGTTCGGGCTGGCCTCGCTGGCCAATCTCGACAAGCTGCCCGCCAAGGGCGCGATCCTGATCGCGGCGCCCCTGAAGATCGAGCACGGCACGGGCTCGCCCATCCGGGCGCTGGCGCTGGTCCCGCGGGGCTGAGGGCGCGGCGGTGAACGAGCGCGCACAGATCGCCGAGACCGCGGCTGACGAGCTGCCGCGGCTGGGCGAGATCGGGCTCAACAACTTCGCGCCCTATCTGATGAACCGCATCATGGGGCGCTACAACGCGTCGATGCGCGCCGAACTGGCGGCGCTGGGGCTGAGCACGCCGAAGCTGCGGGCGCTTGCGGTCCTGTCGGTGATCGACGGGCTGCAGAGCCGGCAGCTGGCGGTCTACGCGGTCACCGAGCAATCGACGCTGAGCCGCGCGCTGGATGCGCTGGTCGCCGAGGGGCTGGTGCGGCGCGCCGCCGACCCCGACGACAGCCGCGCCAGCCGCATCTACATCACCGAGGCCGGGCGGGCCGCGTTCGAAAAGCTCTGGCCGCATATGGCGCTGGAGTACGAGCGCATGTTCCACGGTATCGACGCGGCCGAGAAGCGCGCCTTCGTGGCGACGCTGCAAACGATCCTCGGCAACATCCGAAAGCACGACTTCTGAGGTAGAAAGATGGCCGAACGCTCCTTCAAGGCCGAGGTCGAGCACCTGAAGCTCGGCGACGGCGAGACCTTCACCGGCGAGGGGATCCTGGCCATCACCAAGGCGCTCCTGGAATGCGGCGTGGGCTATGTCGGCGGCTACCAGGGTGCGCCGATCAGCCACCTGATGGACGTGCTGGCCGATGCCGAGGAGATCCTGTCCGATCTGGGCGTGCGCTTCGAGGCGAACGCGTCCGAGGCCGCGGCGGCGGCGATGCTGGCGGCGAGCGTGCACTACCCGATCCGGGGGGCGGTGACCTTCAAGGGGCCGGTGGGCGTCAATGTCGCCTCGGACGCCTTGGCGAACCTCTCGTCGGCGGGGGTGACGGGCGGGGCGCTGGTGATCGTGGGCGAGGATTACGGCGAGGGTTCGTCGATCATGCAGGAGCGGAGCGACGCGTTTGCCCGCAAGTCGCAGTTCTGGCTGCTGGACCCGCGGCCGAACCTGCCCTCGATCGTGAAGGCCGTCGAGCAGGGGTTCGAGCTGTCGGAGGCGTCGAACACGCCGGTGATGATGCTGGTGCGCATCCGCGCCTGCCACGTGACCGGGCAGTTCAAGACCCGCACCAACAAGCGCCCGCCCCTGTCGGTGCGCGAGGCGCTGTCGAAGCCGCGCCGCGACGTCAGCCGGATCGTGCTGCCGCCGATGTCCTACCTGCAGGAGCAGGACAAGGTGAAGAACCGCTGGCCCGCGGCGGTGACGTTCATCCGCGAGAACGGGCTCAACGAGTATTTCGGCCCCGAGCAGGGCCGCGTCGGCATCATCTGCCAGGGCGGCATGTACAACGCCACCATCCGCGCGCTGCAGCGGTTGGGGCTTGCCGACCTGCACGGCCAGACCGAGATTCCGCTGCATGTTCTGAACGTGACCTATCCGCTGCTCGAAGACGACCTGCTGGCGTTCTGCGCCGGCAAGGATGCCGTTCTGGTGGTCGAGGAGGGCCAGCCCGCCTTTGTGGAGGAAACGCTGGCGGGGATGCTCTACCGCGCCGAAGCCAAGGTGAAGCTGCACGGCAAGGACACGCTGCCGCTGGCGGGCGAATACACGGGCCAGGTGATGCTCGACGGGGTCGAGGCGTTTCTGCGCAAGGCCGCGCCCGAGCTTCTGCCGGCGCAGGTGCGCGCCCCGAACGCGCCGGTACCCGAGATCCCGGACCTGTCGAAGACCGTGCCGATCCGCCCGCCCGGCTTCTGCACCGGCTGCCCGGAGCGGCCGATCTTCGCCGCCATGAAGCTGGTGCAGGAGGAGCTGGGCGAGCACCAGATCGCGGGCGATATCGGCTGCCACCTGTTTGCCTCGCTGCCGCCCTTCAACATCGGCGGCGCAACGATGGGATACGGGCTGGGGCCGGCCTCGAACGGCGCGTTCGACGGCGGTGGCGAGAAGCGGCCCATCGCGGTGCTGGGCGACGGGGGGTTCTGGCACAACGGGCTGTCCAGCTCCATCGGCAACATGGTCTACAACAAGTCCGACGGCGTCGTGGTCATCGTCGACAACTACTATTCGGCGGCGACCGGCGGGCAGGACATCCTGTCCTCGCGCGCGAAGAACCCGACGAAGGCCACAAACCAGCCGATCGAGAAGGCGCTCAGGGGCGTCGGTGTCGACTGGGTGCGGGTGATCGACCGGACCTATGACGTGGGCCGGATGCGCGATGTGCTGCGCGAGGCGCTGACGACGGAGGTCAAGGGGCCGAAGGTGATCGTGGCCTCGTCGGAATGCATGCTCAACCGGCAGCGGCGCGAAAAACCGCTCGTCAACAAGGCGATCAAGGAGGGCCGGCGGGTCGAGAAGCCGCGCTTCGGCGTCGACGAGGAGATCTGCACCGGCGATCACGCCTGCATGCGGCTGTCGGGCTGCCCGTCGCTGGGGCTGAAGAAGCTCGACGATCCGCTGCGCGACGATCCGGTGGCGCATATCGACCCC
>SLKW01000108.1 GCA_007134405.1 Paracoccaceae bacterium | reverse complement strand
GGAATGATCGACAGGACGGGGCCGAAGATCTCTTCACGCCCGATCGTCATGTCGTGGGTGACGTCGGCAAAGACCGTCGGGCGAACGAAAAACCCGCGATTGAGCCCCTCGGGTCGGCCGAGCCCCCCGGCGACCAGCCGCGCGCCCTCGTCGATCCCCTTCTGGATCATGTCCTGCACCTTGTCGAACTGCGCCTGGCTGACCAGCGGGCCGATATGGCGCCCGCTTTCATGGGCTGAGGCGACGCGCGTCTTCTCGGCCACCTCGACTGCGGTGGCGACGGCGGTGTCGTAGATCGATTGATCGACAAGCATACGCGTCGGCGCGTTGCAGGACTGGCCAGTGTTGTTGAAGCAATGGATCGCGCCGCGCTTCACCGCCTTCTCGTCGGCATCGGCGAAGATGATGTTCGCGCCCTTGCCGCCAAGCTCCAAATGCACCCGCTTGAACGTATCGGCCGCGTTCTTGGAGATCAGCTTGCCTGCGCGTCCTGAGCCGGTGAAGCTGACCATGTCGACATCCGGGTGGCTGGACAGCTGCGTGCCCACGCCTTCGCCGTCACCGTTGAGTAGATTGAACACACCTTTCGGCACCCCGGCCTCGTCCAGGATCTCGGCCCAGACGATGCCGGACAGCGGCGCGATCTCGGAGGGCTTCAGAACCATCGTACAGCCGGCGAGCAGGGCAGGGATCACCTTAAGCGAGACCTGGTTCATCGGCCAGTTCCAGGGCGTGATCAGCGCGCAGACGCCGACTGCCTCTCGGATGATTCGGTCCTCGGGGGCATGATCGCCCAGCGGCGCCTCGAACTCGATCTTGTCGAAGGCGCGGATGAAGTTCTGGATATGGCTGATCGCGGCGCCGGTCTGCGACGACATCGCCATGTCGATCGGCGCGCCCATTTCCATCGAGATCGCGCGGCCCATGTCCTCGGCCCGCGCCTTGTAGACCTCGAGGATGCGCTTCACCAGCGCCAGCCGTTCGGCCGGGTCGGAATACATGAACCCCGGCAGTGACGCCTTGGCCGCGGCGACCGCGGCGTCGGTATCGGCCTGCCCGCCAAGGCTGATGACGGCGCACGCCTCCTCGGTCGATGGGTCGATGACCTCCATGTCGCGGCCATCTTTCGGCGCCACCCAGGCGCCGTCGATATAGAAGTTGCGATGCTCCTGCATTGCGGTCTCCGGTTTGAGAATTTGCGGCACACTCGCATCCCGCCCGGTGGGGCGCAAGGGCCGCCGGCTACCGCTGCTCAGTAGTCGAACCAGAGCGAAAGCTGCGCGCCGTCCACCCGTTGCGCGCGCGGCAGAAGCGTTGCGCCAAGAACCAGCGTTACCCTGGGGCCGATGGCATGCCCCAGGGCTGGGGTCAGCTTCAGCGTTCGCCCATCGCGGTTTCGATGCTCGGCGAGGGTAAGCATCGCCAGCGCCCCGCCATGGCTCCGAAACCCGATCTGACCGGAGAGATCAGCCTCGAACCGCCCGCCGATGCCCGAACGGCTGGCGACCGCCTGCACATCCGCCCGCGCCCAGAGATTACCCAGACGCGTCTCGACGCCGCGGCCCAGATGCGCGGCCAGGATCGGGGCGGCGCTTCGAGGTTCGCGAAGCCGGGCACCCAGGGTGAGCCCAAGCGCCAGATCGTATGGCAGATCAGGATGCCAGCGCGCCAGTAAATCGGCCCGCATACGACCCTCGGTGCGGCGGAAATGCGCGCCGAGGACCAGCTGACGCGCGACGCCATGCTCGCCGTAGACTTCGGTGAAGGCGCGGCGATCCGCCAAATCCTCAATGCCCGTCGTCGCCGACAGGAAGCCGCCGCCCGGCGCGCGCGGCCATGGGCCTGCCGCGACGGGCAGGGCGAGCATCGAAACCAGAATCGCGGCAAGAAGGGGTGGGCGCATGGCCCATGCAATCGGATGAGGGGTTAAACGCACGTTAATCACCCGTGCCGCGCAAAGGTGTTCGGCGAGGATGCGCTCCGCGCGTCGACCCTTGGCAATGTTACGCTCGGATCGCCGGTTTGTGTTCGCCGAAGCGTGGCTTGTCAGATGCAACGCGTGTCGATCGCGCTTAGATTGCCCGCATGAACAGACGCCTCTTTCTGACCCTTTCCGCCGCCGCCCTGGCCGTCGCTGCGCCGCTTCCAGCCGCAGCGCAGCCGATCTCGCTCAATGCGCTGTCGCGCTACCTGAACGGGATCCGCACCGCCGAGGCCAATTTCACGCAGATCAACCCCAACGAGACGATCGCGACCGGACGGCTCTTTATCCACCGCCCCGGGCGCGTGCGTTTCGAATACGATCCGCCCGAGCGTAACCTCGTTCTAGCCGCGTCTGGGTCGGTGAACGTGTTTGACGCGCGATCGAACCAGGGGCCCACCGTCTACCCGCTGCGCCGCACGCCGCTGAACCTGATCCTCGCAGCGAACGTGGATCTCACGCGTGACCGCATGGTGGTGCGCCATTACGCCGAGGGGCCCACGACCGTGGTGGTCGCGCAGGATCCCGCGCATCCCGAGTACGGCTCGATCCGCCTCGTCTTCAGCGACTCGCCGATCGAGTTGCGGCAATGGATCATCACTGACGACATGGGGCGCGAGACGACCGTGGTGCTGGCCGACATGCGCACCGGCGTTCAAATCGCCCCGCATCTGTTCAATGTCGAAGAGGCGGCGCGCCAGCGCGGCGCGGGTCACCAACGCTGACGCACGCGTTCTCAGGCCCTGCGGCAGGATCGCAGCTGGGCCTCGTACATCGCGGCGCGCCTTTCGACACGGCTCGCCACACCCATCAACCAGGGCTTCGCCTCGTAGCTGCGGCGTGCAAAACCGGCATGCCCCTCGTGATAGGCGAGGTACTGGTTGCGGGCATCGGTCAGCGGGATCCCGTTGCGCTCGCGCGTCTTGTTCGTGTACCAGCCGACAAAGTCGGTCGCGTCATTGATCCGGTCACGGCGGGCGCGGCGGTTGCGGGTTTCGGCCTGATACTCTTCCCAGGTCCGATCCAGCGCCTGGCTGTAGCCGAAGGCCGAGCTCTGCCGGCCCATCGGGATCACACCCAGCGTCCACTGAACTGGTGTGCGCGCGTCGCCGATGAACCGGCTTTCTGCATGGATGATCGCCATCTGCACCGGCACCGGCGTACCCCAGCGCCGTTCGGTGCGCTGCATCGCCGCGAAGTAGCGCGGTCGCTCGGTAGCCAGCGCACAGGCGTTATCCAGACTGCGCGGTGCGGAAAACTGCCCTCTGCCGCAGGATGCCACAATCAGCACCACCACGAGCAGGCGTAGGAACGTGCCCATCACTCACTGCCTCAAACATTGTTATTTTGCCGAAACCTTATCCGATTTCGTTCGATGAGGAAACGCGGCAACGCCCAAAAAAAACGTGAAAACGGCGGCGGACCCCGGTCCGTCGCGGCGTCAAAACTGGACGGCGGGCAATGGGCGCGCTAATGATCCGTCAAGGAGTCGAGTCATGATTAAGTCTCAGGCCAAGTTCCATCTCGGACAGATTGTCCGCCATCGCAAGCACCCGTTTCGCGGGGTGGTCTTCGACGTCGATGCGATCTTCGCCAATACCGAGGAATGGTATCAGTCGATCCCGGAAGACAGCCGCCCGGCCAAGGATCAGCCCT
>SLKW01000373.1 GCA_007134405.1 Paracoccaceae bacterium | reverse complement strand
TGTCACAGAGCGTATGACAAACGTATGACAAACGTATGACAAGCGTATGACAAGCGCAGGACAGACGTAGGACTCGCGTAGGACGGTTTTCCGGCAAGTCGCCTGGCCGGGGCCGTCCGGTCGCGGTTTCCGCGGCAGTGGCAGAGCGCGGCGTCGAGCCGGGCGAAACGCGCGCCGGGACTGTCGTTCGGGAACGAAGCCAGCTCGCAACCGGCCGCATTGGAGCCGTGCGCAGGGCCCTGTGGCGACCCCGGCGCGTCAGCCGCGCGGCGGGCGCGGGCGGTAGATGGGCAGCCGCCAGCCGAAGACCATCGAGCCGGCGCGCAAGAGGAACGTGACCGCCGCGCAGGCCAGAAGCGCGGGCGGCGTGGCCCCGGTCAGCGCGACCACGACCAGCGCGGTCAGGGCGCCGGCGAAGGCCGCGCTTAGGTAAAGCTCGCCCTGCCGCAGGACCATCGGCACCTCGTTGCACACGACGTCGCGCATCAGCCCGCCGAAGGTGCCGGTGGCCATGCCCATCATCACCACCACCGCCGGGCTGTGGCCCAGCGACAGCGCCACCCCCGCGCCCGCCGCCACGGCGAAGGCCAGCGCGCCGGCGTCGAACCAGTCCAGCGTGCGGCGCCGCGATTCCAGCCGGTGGGCGGTCAGGAAGACGATCACCGCCGCGGTGCAGGCGGTGCCGATATACCAGGGGTTGGCGATCCAGAAGACCATGTCGCGGTTCAGAAGCAGGTCCCGCACCGTGCCGCCGCCGACGGCGGTGAGGCTGGCGATGAAGAGAAACCCCACGATGTCGAGTTGCGCCCGGCTGGCGGCCAGTGCGCCGGTCAGCGCGAAGACGAAGACCGCCAGGTAATCGAGCGCGGCGAGCAGACTCACGCGCCGGTTCCCGTGCGGGCCGCGGCGGGCGGCTTGAAGGGCGCCATCCCTTCGCGCGCGAGTTCGTCGGCGCGCTCGTTCTCGGCATGGCCGGCGTGGCCCTTGATCCAGCGCCAGGTCACCTCGTGACGGGCCTGCGCCGCGTCGAGCCGCTGCCAGAGGTCGATGTTCTTGACCGGCTTGCGCCCGGCGGTGCGCCAGCCGTTCTTCTTCCAGCCGTGGATCCAGCTTTCGACCCCGTTCTTGACGTAGGCGCTGTCGGTCGTCAGCGTGATCCGGGTCGGGCGCGACAGCGCCTCGAGCGCCATGATCGCGGCCATCAGTTCCATGCGGTTGTTGGTCGTCTCGGGCTCGCCGCCGGAAAGCGCGCGTTCCTTCAGGATGGCGTCGCCCTCGACCGCGCGCATCAGGACGCCCCAGCCGCCGGGGCCGGGATTGCCCGAGCAGGCGCCGTCGGTCCAGGCGTGGAATTCAGGCATGACACCCCCCGTCGAAGCGACGGTCCGCTGGCGGACCATTCGTGAACGCCATGAAAAAATTAGATAATTCTGCGAAATTAACCGCAATGAAACAATTGGCGCCGCGCGTCTTTCGGCTCTCAGGCATGGCGCGCCACCCAGAGGCAGCCGACGACGACGGCGGTGACGGGGATGCGCAGGCTCAGCCACCAGCGCGGTGCGAGGCGCTTTGCCTGATAGACCAGATCGAGGATCAGAACGGCCAGGAAGCCCGCGATCAGATGCGCCAGCGCCTGGCCCTGGAACGCCCAGGGGTGGGGCGTGACGAAGAAGAAGACGTGCAACGCCGGCAGCACGCTCAGAACATAGGCCCAGGTCGGGCCGCCGCGCGCGGCGAAGCCCCAGAGGACGCCGGACATGAAGGCGAGGATCACCGTGCCGTAAGCCACGATCAGCGCGCGGCCCTCGCCCGGGATCAGGCCGAGGATCATCGCCGCGGCGGCCAGGAAGGGCAGGGCGCCCGCGCCGGTCAGCAGGATCGCGATGCGCGGCGGTATCATGCGGGCTCGCGCAGGACGCGGGGCACCTTGAACTCGACGCGCTCGACCGCGGTTTCGACGGTTTCGCGCCGGAGGTCGAAGCGGTCGGCCAGGGCCGCGATCACCTCGTCGACCAGCACTTCGGGGGCGCTGGCGCCGGCGGTCAGGCCGATGGCGCGCGCGCCTTCCAGCGCCCGCCAGTCGATTTCGGTCGCGCGCTGGATGAGCTGCGCGTAGTCGCAGCCCGCGGCGCGGCCGACCTCGACCAGGCGCTTGGAGTTCGACGAATTCGGCGCGCCGATCACCAGAAGCGCGTCGATCCGGGGCGCGATTGCCTTGACCGCAGCCTGCCGGTTGGTCGTGGCGTAGCAGATGTCTTCCTTGTGCGGGCCGATGATCGCCGGAAAGCGCGCCTTCAGCGCGGCGACGATTTCGGCCGTGTCATCGACGGACAGCGTCGTTTGCGTGATGAAGGCAAGCTTTTCGGGGTCGCGGACCTGAAGACCGGCGACATCGGCGACGGTTTCGACCAGAAGCACCTCGCCCTCGGGCAACTGGCCCATCGTGCCCTCGGTCTCGGGGTGGCCGGCATGGCCGATCATCACCATCTGGAGGCCGTTCTCGTGGTGGCGCTCTGCCTCGATATGGACCTTGGAGACGAGCGGGCAGGTGGCATCGACATAGACCATCTTGCGCGCCTGCGCCGCGGCGGGCACCGATTTCGGCACGCCATGCGCCGAAAAGATCACCGGCCGGTCATCGGGGCATTCGTCGAGTTCCTCGACGAAGACCGCGCCCTGCTCGCGCAGCGTGTCGACGACGAAACGGTTGTGCACGATCTCGTGGCGGACATAGACGGGCGCGCCCCATTTCTGCAGCGCCATCTCGACGATCTTGATCGCCCGGTCCACGCCGGCGCAGAAGCCGCGCGGCGCGGCCAGATAGAGCGTGAGCGGCGGTTTCGCGGTCGTCTTCGGGGTCGTCTTCGCGGTCATGGCGGCCTTCCTCGTCGTCCCGCGCCAGACCTAAGGCGGGCTTCGCCCCCAGTCCAGCCCCAAAGCATACTGGGTGATTAGCCCCAGGAAGACGAAGCGGCCGGTCTTGGCGATGGTCACCAGGAGGGTGAATTGCCATATCGGCGTGCGCATGGCCCCGGCGACGACCGTGAACCAGCCGAGGACCGGCGCCCAGCTCATCAGCAGCGACCAGACCCCCCAACGCAGCCACCACCGCCGGGCCTTGGCGAATTTCGCATCGTCGATCCGCAGCCAGCGATGCGCGCCGTGATCCTCCAGCCGCGCGCCGATCCAGTAGTTGACGAAGGCGCCGAACGTGTTGCCGAGGCTGGCCACGACGATCAGCGTCGTCAGCGGCGCGACGGCGGCGGCCTGCATGGCCACGAAGACCACTTCGGACTGGAACGGAAAGACGGTCGCAGCGAGGAAGGTCGCCGCGAAGAGCGCCGCCAGCGAGGCGATCACCGTTCAGGCACCGATCAGGTGTCGCCGTTCGTCGTTTCCGATATGCGTTCGGGGCGCGGTTCGCGCATCTCGCGCGGTTCGCGCGGCGGGCGGCCGATGACCTCGCGCAGATCGTCGAGTTCGATGAAGTTGTCGGCCTGCCGGCGCAGGTCGTCGGCGATCATCGGCGGGCTGGAGCGGATGGTCGAGACCACCGAGACCCGCACGCCCTGACGTTGCAGGGCCTCGACCAGGGGCTTGAAATCGCCGTCGCCCGAGAAGAGCACCGCATGATCGAG
>SLKW01000448.1 GCA_007134405.1 Paracoccaceae bacterium | reverse complement strand
GAGTTGGGCGTTGTTTCTCCGTTTCGCTATACGGGTCTCGTTTGGGCGCTGCTTCTCGGCTTTCTGGTGTTCGGCGACTGGCCGGATGGGCTGACGAAACTGGGTGCTGCCCTGATCGTCGGCACGGGGCTTTTCACTCTTTACCGAGAGCATCGGCTTTCGCGCGAAATGGTTCTCGGCCAACCCGGTCGGGCTGTTGACAACCCCACCGACTCCCCCTATACGCCCCACACCCGCGGCTGACGTCTCGTATGGAGGCTTCGGGGCTTTAGATACCTCTGTGGTCAAGATCCGGGCGAAAGGGCCTCGATCCTCTGAAATTCCACCGCGGCGTTTCCGGAAATCGGGGAACGCATGCGGTTTTGTGTTTTGGCCGAAGCGATTCGCATGGCGGTTCGAAGCACAGAATACGGCGCCTGGGCGCCACGAGACATGAGACGGGTTGCAACACGGGAAGAACCGGAATGCCAACGATCCAGCAGCTGATCCGCAAGCCGCGGCAGCCGAAAGTCAAGCGCTCCAAGTCGCTGCACCTGGAGCAGTGCCCACAAAAGCGTGGGGTCTGCACGCGCGTTTACACGACGACTCCGAAGAAGCCGAACTCGGCCATGCGGAAGGTTGCCAAGGTGCGCCTGACCAATGGCTACGAGGTGATCAGCTACATCCCGGGTGAGAAGCACAACCTGCAAGAGCACTCGGTGGTGCTGATCCGCGGCGGGCGCGTCAAGGACCTTCCGGGCGTGCGCTATCACATTCTGCGCGGCGTGCTGGACACGCAGGGCGTCAAGGACCGTCGCCAGCGTCGTTCGAAATACGGCGCCAAGCGTCCGAAGTAAGGAGAGAGTTCGATGTCGCGTCGTCACGCCGCCGAAAAGCGCGAAGTCCTGCCCGATGCCAAGTATGGCGATACGGTGCTGACCAAGTTCATGAACAACCTGATGATCGACGGCAAGAAATCGGTAGCCGAATCGATCGTCTACAACGCGCTCGAGCGTGTCGAGAAGAAACTCAAGCGCGCGCCGGTCGAGGTCTTTCACGAGGCGCTCGACAACATCAAGCCGTCGGTCGAGGTCCGCTCTCGCCGGGTTGGTGGTGCAACTTATCAGGTGCCCGTCGAAGTCCGGCCCGAGCGTCGTGAAGCTTTGGCGATCCGCTGGCTGATCATCGCCGCGCGCAAGCGCAACGAGAACACGATGGAAGAGCGCCTCGCGGGCGAACTGACCGACGCGGTGAACAACCGCGGCACGGCCGTGAAAAAGCGCGAAGACACGCACAAGATGGCCGACGCCAACAAGGCGTTCAGCCATTACCGCTGGTAAGGAGCCACCTCATGGCACGCGAATATCCGCTGGAGCGTTACCGGAACTTCGGGATCATGGCGCATATCGACGCCGGCAAGACCACTACCACCGAACGTATCCTGTTCTACACGGGCAAAAGCCACAAGCTTGGCGAGGTGCATGACGGCGCCGCGACCATGGACTGGATGGAGCAGGAGCAGGAGCGCGGGATCACGATCACCTCGGCGGCGACGACGACTTTCTGGCAGCGTCAGGAGGATCCGACTGCCGAGGGAACATCGGAAAAGAAGTTCCGCTTCAACATCATCGATACGCCCGGCCACGTTGACTTCACTATCGAAGTGGAACGATCGCTTGCCGTTCTTGACGGCGCGATCTGCCTGTTGGACGCGAATGCCGGGGTCGAGCCGCAAACCGAGACCGTCTGGCGCCAGGCCGACCGTTACAAGGTCCCGCGTATTGTCTTCGTCAACAAGATGGACAAGATCGGCGCGGATTTCTTCAACTGCGTGAAGATGATCAAGGAGCGCACCGGCGCGACTCCGCTGCCCATCGCTCTGCCAATCGGCGCCGAGGACAAACTCGAAGGCATCGTCGACCTCATCAAGATGGAAGAGTGGACATGGAAGGGCGAGGATCTCGGCGCTTCCTGGACACGCCAGCCGATCCGCGATGACCTGAAGGACGTCGCCGAAGAATGGCGTTCGAGCATGATCGAGACCGCGGTCGAAATGGACGATGCTGCGATGGAAGCCTATCTTGAGGGCAACGAACCCGATGAGGCAACGCTTCGCAGGCTGATCCGGGCAGGCACGCTGTCGCTTACGTTCGTTCCGGTTCTGGCGGGTTCTGCCTTCAAGAACAAAGGCGTGCAGCCGCTTCTCAACGCGGTCATCGACTTCCTGCCCGGCCCTCTCGACGTGCCGGCCTACATGGGTTTCGCACCCGACGACGAGACGGAGACGCGCAATATCTCCCGTTCGGCGAAGGATGACGATCCGTTCTCGGCGCTGGCGTTCAAGATCATGAACGACCCCTTCGTGGGCTCTTTGACCTTCACCCGGATCTATTCGGGCGTCGTGAAGAAGGGCGATCAGATCCTGAACTCGACCAAGGGCAAGAAGGAGCGCGTCGGGCGCATGATGATGATGCACTCGAACTCGCGCGAAGAGATCGATTGGGCAGCTGCCGGTGACATCATCGCGCTTGCGGGTCTGAAGGAAACGACGACCGGTGACACGCTCTGCGATGCCGCGAAACCTGTCGTTCTCGAAACGATGACCTTCCCCGAGCCCGTGATCGAGATCGCCGTCGAGCCGAAGTCGAAGGCCGACCAGGAGAAGATGGGTATCGCGCTGGCACGCCTGGCCGCCGAAGATCCGTCGTTCCGCGTCGAGACCGATTTCGAAAGCGGTCAAACCATCATGAAGGGCATGGGCGAGCTCCATCTTGATATCTTGGTCGACCGCATGAAGCGCGAGTTCAAGGTCGAGGCGAACATCGGTGCGCCGCAGGTCGCCTATCGCGAGACGATCAGCCACAAGGCCGAGGTCGACTACACGCACAAGAAGCAGACGGGTGGCTCGGGTCAGTTCGCGCGCATCAAGCTCGAAATCGAACCGACCGAGCCCGGCGAAGGCTTCAGCTTCGACAACCGGATCGTCGGCGGCGTCGTGCCGAAGGAATACGTGCCTGGCGTCGAAAAGGGCGTGAAGTCGGTAATGGATTCCGGTCCGCTTGCGGGCTTTCCGGTGATCGACTTCAAGGTCGCGTTGGTTGACGGCGCCTATCACGACGTCGATTCGTCGGTTCTGGCGTTCGAGATCGCGGCGCGTGCGGCCATGCGTGAGGGTCTGAAGAAGGCTGGGGCCAAGCTCCTGGAGCCGATCATGAAGGTCGAGGTGGTCACCCCCGAGGAGTACACGGGTTCGATCATCGGCGACCTGACCAGCCGGCGCGGCATGGTGCAGGGTCAGGATAGCCGCGGCAACGCCAACGTGATCAACGCCATGGTGCCGCTTGCGAACATGTTCGGCTACATCAACAACCTCCGTTCGATGTCGTCGGGTCGAGCGGTCTTCACCATGCAGTTCGACCATTACGAGCCTGTTCCGCAGAACATCTCGGACGAGATCCAGAAGAAATACGCCTGACCGGTGCGGCGGGGTGATGCCCGCCCTACCGCCACCGAATAGACGAATGAAGGAGAGGCCATCATGGCGAAGGCAAAGTTTGAACGGACGAAACCGCATGTGAACATCGGCACGATCGGCCATGTTGACCATGGCAAGACGACGCTGACGGCGGCGATCACGAAGTATTTCGGCGATTTCCGGG
>SLKW01000103.1 GCA_007134405.1 Paracoccaceae bacterium | reverse complement strand
TGGCTCCAGCCGGCGGGAACCTCGACCGAGTCGTTGCGGAAGACGACGGTGCCGTCGGGATTGCGGATTTCGGAGACGGTGGTGGTGAAATCCAGGCCGGCATAGGCGTCCTGGCCGTCGGTCGTGAATTTGCGCTCGATCTTCATTGCCTGTCCCTTTCGTGCACTCGGTCATCTTGTCAGCCAAGACAGGACCGACCGGGCCGCGTGCAGTGCCGCGACCGGCGCCGCTTGCAGGCGGTGCCAGAGTTTGGTGCTTCGGTTGTCCTGCCCGGAAGAGCCTTACTATATCTAGTGGCCCCTTTGTCGGCTCACACAATCTGACGTATGGAGGCGGGGCGGGTCAACGGGTTTTTTTGATCGCCCCACAAGATTTTTTTCTTGACGGCACACGTATAGCGTGTGTGCCACACGACTCGGCAGCGGGTTCGGTTGCAGGATCTGGGGTTCCGAAAGCGGGCGGCGCCGAGGCCGGAGGGGCGTCCGTGGGAGGCGCGAGGCCGACCGGATCGGGGGCGGCGCGGGCCGCTGGCAGGCGTGTGGCAAACGGGTGGCAGACGGGTGGCAAACGGGTGGCAAGCGGGTGGCAGAAGCGCGCGCTGCGGCAGGGGCGCGTTAACCGGCCGGCGGTGCGCCAGGGTCCGCGTCGGGCCGGGACGAGAAGGGGTGCTTGCGCATGTTCGGCCAGATGAGGTGGCCGGGGGCGGTGCCGCCAGGATCGAGGCGCAGCAGCGGCGGCAGTGCCCGCGCCGCGGCCCGCAGGGGCGCGGCGCCCGGCCCAACGCGAGGAAGGTTGTGCGCAGCACAGCCTGACGAGGGGCGGGAGATCGCCCGTCGCCCTTGGCCTGCGGCCCGGTCAGCGCATGGCGGCAGACCCGCCAGATGCGGCGCCGGGCCCATCGCCATCGGTGCGCTCAGGGGCGGACGGTGTCCTTACTGATCGAGGAAGCTGCGCAACTTGCGCGACCGGCTGGGGTGCTTGAGCTTCCGGAGCGCCTTGGCCTCGATCTGGCGGATACGTTCGCGGGTGACCGAGAACTGCTGGCCAACTTCCTCGAGCGTGTGGTCAGTGTTCATGCCGATGCCGAAGCGCATCCTGAGCACCCGCTCCTCGCGCGGGGTCAGCGAGGCCAGCACTCGCGTCGTCGTTTCGCGCAGGTTTTCCTGGATCGCGCTGTCGAGCGGCAGGACGGCGTTCTTGTCTTCGATGAAATCGCCGAGCTGGCTGTCCTCTTCGTCGCCAATCGGGGTTTCCAGCGAAATCGGCTCCTTGGCGATCTTGAGGACCTTGCGCACCTTGTCGAGCGGCATCTGCAGCTTGTCGGCCAGTTCCTCGGGCGACGGCTCGCGGCCGATCTCGTGCAGGATCTGGCGCGAGGTGCGCACGAGCTTGTTCATCGTCTCGATCATGTGCACCGGGATGCGAATGGTGCGCGCCTGATCGGCGATCGAGCGGGTGATCGCCTGGCGGATCCACCAGGTCGCATAGGTCGAGAACTTGTAGCCGCGGCGGTATTCGAACTTGTCCACGGCTTTCATCAGGCCGATGTTGCCCTCCTGGATCAGGTCCAGGAACTGCAGGCCACGGTTGGTGTATTTCTTGGCGATCGAGATCACCAGCCGCAGATTCGCCTCGACCATTTCCTTCTTGGCCTGGCGAGCCTCCTTCTCACCTTTCTGGACCTGGTTCACGATCCGGCGGAATTCGGGGATATCGACGCCGACATACTGGCCAACCTGCGCCATGTCGTTGCGCAAGGTGTCGATCTGGTCGCGGTGGCGGGTCATCAGCGCGTCCCAGCCGCGCCCGGATTTCTGCACCATCCGGTCGCACCAGGTCGGGTCCAGTTCGCAGCCGCGGTATTCGTCGATGAATTCGCGGCGGTTCACGCGCGCCTGGTCGGCCAGTTTCACCATCGCCGAATCGATGGTCATGATGCGCTTGTTGATGCCGTAGAGCTGGTCGATCAGCGCCTCGATCCGGTTGTTGTGCAGGTGCAGCGAATTGACCAGTTCGACGATCTCGGCGCGCAGCTTCTGGTAGGCCGATTCGTCGGAGGCCGAAAAGCGCGCCTCTTCCTGCAGGGTGGCGTGCATGCGCTTCGACTGCATGCGCGCCAGTTGCTCGTAATCGCCCGCGATCCGGTCCAGCGTTTCCAGCACGCGCGGCTTGAGCGAGGCTTCCATCGCGGCCAGCGACATGTTCGACTGGTCGAAATCGTCGTCGTCCTCGTCCGAGGTGGCGATGGGATTGCCGTCGGCGTCAAGCTCGGGGCCCGATTCGGCCTTTTTCGGCGCGGACTCGCCGCCGGTGTCGTTGCGGCCGATCTCTTCGACGATCGAGCCGCTGTCCTCGTCGTCAAGCGAGGTGCCGAACGTGGCCTCGAGGTCGATGACCTCGCGCAGGAGCACCTCCTCGGACAGAAGCTCGTCGCGCCAGACGATGATCGCCTTGAAGGTCAGGGGCGATTCGCAGAGGCCGGCGATCATCGTGTTGCGCCCGGCCTCGATCCGCTTGGCGATGGCGATCTCGCCCTCGCGGCTCAGAAGCTCGACCGAGCCCATCTCGCGCAGGTACATCCGCACCGGGTCGTCGGTACGGTCGAGCGTCTCGCTCTGCGTCGCGGCGACGACGAGTTCGGTCGTGCCGGTGGGCGCGGCCTCGGTGCTGCCGCCCTCGGCCTCCTCGCCTTCTTCTTCCTCGATGACGTTGATGCCCATTTCCGAGAGCATCGACATCACGTCCTCGATCTGTTCGGACGACACCTGGTCGGCGGGCATGACCTGGTTGAGCTGGTCGTAGGTGATGAACCCGCGCTCGCGCGCTTGCGTGATCATGCGTTTGACCGAGGCCTGGCTCATGTCCAGCGTGAATTCGGTGTCCTGATCGGCGGGTTTGCCTTCGTCGGTATCTCGTGCGGCCATGTGGGCTCCGGCGGCGAAGTGATTCGGCTAATTGCCTGATTTAGCGACTCGGGGACGCGAATCACAGGGGTGGGCGGAAAAAAGGCCGTGTGCGTGTCCTGCGTGTTGGCGCTATCGTCGCTTTTTGACCCAGATTTGAGCGTCGATCAGGCTTTGCAGGTGATTCGACATCCCCTCGCGATCCTCGCCCATCTCGGTCGGCGGGGCGCTGCTGCGCCCGGCCCGATCGAGCGCGGCGGCGGCTTGCGAGAGGCGCCAGGTCAGCCCCTCGTCGGGCAGCGCGTTGACGTCGTGCATCGCCTCGGCGATTTCCTGGCGGGCGGCGCGGCGGGCGGCGAGGATGGCGAAATCCTCGGCCAGGCAGAGCGCCACGCGGCCGGGCTCGGCATCCGGGCCGAGGAGCGGCGCATGCGCGACATGCGGGCGCGCCAGAAGGGCGGCGAGGGGCGCGCCGCCGGCATCGCGCAGGGCCCGGGTGTCGGGCGTCGGGGACTGGCGGGCGGCGTCGAGCAGGATGTCGGCGAGCGCGCGATGCGGCTCGGACTGCGGGGCGAGGCGCCAGAGATCGTCCTCGAACCGCGCGATCAGGTTCGGATGCGCGAAGAGGCGGGCGAGGATCATCGCCTCGCGCAGCTCCTCCTCGACGGCGCCGCCGGGGGCGGCCGCCAGAAGCGAGCCGCGCGTGGCGGGCAGGGGGGCGGCGGGCGCGCGGGACGTGCCGC
>SLKW01000086.1 GCA_007134405.1 Paracoccaceae bacterium | reverse complement strand
CGACCATACCGAGCGGATGCTGCGCGGATTCGGCGCCGAGCTGTCGGTCGAGGACGGCCCCGAAGGCCACGTCATCACCTTGGTCGGCCAGCCGGAACTCAGGCCCCAGGCGGTGACCGTGCCGCGCGACCCGTCCTCGGCCGCGTTTCCGGTCTGCGCGGCGCTGATCGTGCCGGGCTCCGAGATCACGGTCCCCGGCGTCAGCCAGAATCCGACGCGCAATGGCCTTTTCGCCACGCTGGTCGAGATGGGCGCCAATCTGGGTTTCGAGTATCCGCGCGAGGAGGGCGGCGAGCCGGTCGCCGACCTGCGCGTGCGCTTCACCGGCGCGTTGCAGGGCGTGGAGACCCCGCCGGAACGTGCGGCCAGCATGATCGACGAATTCCCGGTCCTCGCAGCACTCGCCGCCTGCGCCGACGGAAAGACCGTCATGCGCGGCGTGAAGGAACTGCGGGTGAAGGAAAGCGACCGGATCGACGCGATGGCCCGTGGGCTGGAGGCCTGCGGTGTCACCGTCGAGGAGACGGAGGACACGCTCGTCGTGCATGGCATGGGCGTGGGCGGCGTGCCGGGGGGGGCGACGGTCGAAAGTCGGCTGGACCACCGGATTGCCATGGCGTTCCTCGTGCTCGGCCTCGCTGCCCGGGCGCCGATCCGGGTCGATGATGGCAGCCCGATCGCGACCTCGTTTCCGGTGTTCGAGCCGCTCATGCAGGCGCTCGGCGCCACCATCCAACGCGAGAGGTAAAGGGAATGTTCGGCCAGGTTCTGCGCGTGCTCGTCGTCCTAACAGCGGTCTGGTATCTGGGCACGCTCGTTGCGAGTTTCGTCTATCTCCGTCCCGAGGGGGCGTTTCCGCCGCTCGATTCCCGCCTTCTGGGCTACCGGCCCGAGGCGGTGGAGGCCTGGCTCATGGGCCTGACCGAACGCGGCCGCGATCTTCTCTTGGGCCCGTTCCGCTGGGCCGATGCGCTGTTCGCGATTCTGCTGGGGGCGACGCTGTCCCTCGCCGCGTTCGCCACGCGGCGCCGGTGGCTGGCGGGGTTGGCACTGGTCTATGTCGTGCTCGCCCTGGCCGAGAATGCGGCCATCGCGGCGATCCTGCGCGCGGGTGTCGAGGGGCTCGACCCGGCAATGGTTGGCCGGGCCTCGGGGCTGACGGTCGGCAAATGGGCGGTCTTGATCCCGACCCTTGGCGCCGTGATCTGGTTTTCGCAACGAGGGCGGCGATGAGGTTCACGGTTGCCATCGACGGGCCGGCAGCGGCGGGCAAGGGCACGATCGCCCGCGCCGTGGCTGCGCATTTCGGCTTCGCCCATCTCGATACCGGGCTTCTCTACCGCGCCGTCGGCATGAAGGGCGGCGATCCCGTCGCCGCCGCCCGCGCGCTCGCCGAGGCCGATCTTTCCCGCCCCGACCTGCGCAGCCATGCCGCTTCCGACGCCGCCAGCCGCGTCGCCGCCATCCCCGAAGTCCGCACCGCGCTGGTGGAGTTCCAGCGCGACTTCGCCCGGCAGGAGGGCGGCGCGGTCCTCGACGGTCGCGACATCGGCACGGTGATCTGTCCCGCGGCCGAGGCCAAGCTTTTCGTGACTGCCCGACCCGAAATCCGCGCCCGCCGCCGCTGGCTGGAGGCCGGCGGCGACGCATCGCCCGAAAGCCTCGACGAGATCCTCGCCCAGGTCAACGCCCGCGACGCGCGCGACACGAACCGCCCCGACGCGCCGCTCCGGCCCGCCGAGGACGCCGTCACGCTTGATACGTCCGACCTGAGCATCGACGACGCCGTTGTCCGCGCCATCGAGATTGTAAAGGCCCGGATTGACCCGCGCTGAGGCCGCAGCCGCCCGGGTCCGCGCCGCTGCCTCTAGTAAAAATCCGGTTAAGAAACTGTTGTTGTTGGTTCAATATCAATAGCTTGACCCCTCTGCGTAACGTGCGCACCGATGCGCACAGCCGACAAACCGTCCTCAGGGTCCGCCGCCAGCGGGTGCGCCCGGCGGCCATCGGCCGCCCCGGGCGAGGGCCCCTCGACGGGGTCCGAGCCCGGCCCCCCGTCATCGGGACATCATTCAATCAGTCGTCGAGGTCTCGTCACGCCGATGCCCGTCCAGATCGCGCGCGGCCTTCTCGGCGCGCGCTTCGGTCAGGCTCTTTTCGGCCTTCGTCCGCCCGTGGCGCGCCGCATTGGCGTCGCCCGCCTTCCGCGCCGCCCCCCGCGCCGCTTGCTTGCGGCGCTGGCGCAGGTTCACGATCCCGCCACTCATGCCTTTGCGCGCAGCCGCAACATTCCCAGTCCGGCGAGTGCTGTCAGAAGAAACCAGGCGGCCGCCGGCAAAGGGATCGGAGCCACGACCGTACGCACCTCGTCGGCCAGCCTTGCATGGATCACCGCGCTGGGATGGATGGGGTCGAAGAAGGCCCGTTCCTGGGGGTCCGCGCAGAGCATCGGTACGCCCGGCACGAAGCAGGGCTCGAGCGAGCTCACACCGAACGCCTCGGGATCGTCGATTAACGCATCGAAGAGCCCTGCCACGTCAAAATTGCGCACGTTCACGCCTGGGACGGTGCCCATCGCCAGGCGGGCGTTGAACGCGCTCGAGACGAGGCTTGCCAGCGGCGCGGCTTCCGTCCCCGAATAGTTCGGAGTGCGCCCCAGATCCGGCAGGTTGAAGAGCACCAGATCGCGGATTCCAGCCGGTGCCAGGAATCTGAGACGGGTTAGAAGCCGATTGGCCAAGGCTTGCGCGGCCAACTCCGCCTCGGCGAGCGCAACGTTCTTTGGGGTGCCGCCCAGGATCTGCGACGCCGCGCTCGAGACGATGCGGAAGGAGTCGTTCGCGCCGATCCAGACCAGTGCCGCGGATCGCTGCGGCACGCGCTCGGTCGCGGCATGTACCGCGAACCGGAGGAGTTGCGCGTCAAGATGGATCGGCTCGTCCCAGGGGCCGTTGATCCGCGCCGAGGCGAACGCATAGTTGCGGAAGCGCTGCCCGGCTGCGGCGAAATCGGCCGCCAGGTAGTCCGCCCAGATCGGCCCGTCGGAGACCCGCCCCTCGAAATAGGGCGCCCCGGGCACGCCGATCCCCGTCAGCTGTTCGGACAACGCGAAGGCGTTCCCTGGGTCGCTGAGGCTGTCGCCAAAGACATAGGCTGCTTCGTAACGGATCAGCGAAGCCGCAGCTGATTGCGCTTGAATCGACAATATGCCGAAACTCACAGCCGCCGTCACAACCAGTCCTAGTAACGTCGATTTCATGTCCTTCTCCCTCGTGCAATTACCACTTCAGGACATTACACGAGAAAGGTCATTCAACCATAAGGATTCCGCACCGCTTGGCCTGGGGTGCAGGGGTCTCAGTCTCTTGGCCCGATCATCTCTTCCGGTCGAACGATCCTGTCGAAGGTCTCGCCATCGACGAAGCCAAGCGCGATCGCCTCCTCGCGCAGCGTGGTCCCGTTCCGATGCGCGGTCTTCGCCACCTTGGTCGCGTTGTCGTACCCGATGTGCGGCGCCAGCGCCGTCACCATCATCAGGCTCTCGCGCATCAGTTTCCCGATCCGCTCCTCATTCGCCTGCGTGCCCACCACCATGTTGTCGGTGAAGGATGAGGCCGCATCGCCCAGCAACTGCATCGACTGCAGCACGTTG
>SLKW01000302.1 GCA_007134405.1 Paracoccaceae bacterium | reverse complement strand
TGGCCCGGCGTCTGGATCATCGGCTGGATCTGGGCGCTGAAGGCATGCGGCCGGGCGCAGGCCAGCACATGTTTGCTGTATTGCGCCAGCTGCACGGCGACGGTTTCCACCAGCCCCATCACTTCCAGCGTGTAGCGCATCCGCTCGGGCACCAACGGCAGGATCGGCACGAAATAGGCCATGCAACCCGGCATCTGGTCGACGATTTCCTGCGCCCGGTCGAAGCGGAGATCGGCATAGGACAGCACCAGCGCCGTCTGGGCGTGGAAGTCGCCCTCGTCCGGACGGATGATGCGCGCCAGGCTGCGAAACTCGGGCGGCTCGGCGACCGTGTCGAGAAGCCGCAACTCGACGCCGACTGTCGCGCCCCCATCTTCCACGGGACGGTAGCTCACGCGCGACAGGATATCGCCCAGAAAGACATGACGGCGGCACCAGCTGTGCCAGAATCTCAGGTTTTCCGTCTCGCCCGCCGTGGGTTGCGCCGGCTCGAAATGGCCCTGCGCGGCTCCGGCAATTCCGTCGCGGGCGGTGACAAGGCCGGGGGGCGAGGCGCCGAGGACGCTGACATTCGTCATCCCCTGCATGCCCTGCATTCCTTGCATCCCCTGCATGCCTTGCATCCCCTGCATGCCTTGCATCCCTTGCATGCCCTGCATGCCTTGCATCCCTTGTGAAAGTGACGTGATTGGCATGTCGCATTCTCCCCTTTCAATTATACGGGACGCCTGCTGCGCGCAGGGCATCGGCCCAATCGCGGCCGATAGCGGTGCGCGCCGCCGGGTGTCGCGCCAGATACCCCCCCACGGTCAGCATCGGATCGCGGCGCATGAGTTCGCTCACCGCCTCGGCGGCGTCCTGCATCCGGCCCAGGCGCACCAGTCCGATCACCTTCGCCCGATGCGCCGAGACGTGGCGCGGATTTGCCCTGATCGAGCGTTCGGCAAGCTCGATCACCTTCTCGTATTGCCCGTCGGCGCTGTAGGCTGCGGCGCTGAGCGTGTCGAAGAAGGGGCCGCGCGGGTCGCAGGGCGACAGGCTGTGCGCGCGCTCGGCCAGCGCCACCGCTTCGGCGCCATGGCCGCCGTAGCTGCGCAGGAGGCTCTTGAACTGGCAGGCCAGCGGGCCGCTCGGATAAAGGCCCAGCGAGGTGTCGAAGCTGCGTTCGGCCGCGGCGAAGTCGCCGGTCAGCGTCGTCTTGACGTTGCCGTCCATCGCCAGCGAGAAGGCACATTCCGGGTTCAGGTCGAGCGCCGCGGCAACCGCGTCGGCGGCAAGCCGGTGGTCGCGCTCAGGATCGTCGCTCCAGCCCTGGAAGATGCGCAGGATGTGCCATTGCGCCTTCCAGGCCCGCGGCAGCGCATGATGCGGCGCGCGTTCGGCAACCGTGTCGAGCTGCTCCAGCGCGCGGTTGAAATTGCTGGCGGACATGTGGTGCATCAGCGCCACGGCCGACATCAGCAGCGCATGCGCCGAGACCGTGGGCAAGGGCCGCGTCACCCCCAGTTCCACCGAGGCCGACAGCACCGAGCGCAGGATCTTGTGCGCGGCCTCGTGCAGCCGCGCCGACTGACCGGCCAGAAAGTTCTCGAGGCTGAACTCGAAGCTCTCGCTCCACAGAAGGCTCCCGCCAACCATTTCCTGGAAATCGATGTGTAAAACCAGTTTCGCGCCCGCATGCGTGCAACGCCCGGTGACCAGGTAGTCCGCCTCGAGCCGATCACGGATCTCGGCGATATCGAGGGCCGGTGGCCGGAAAGATCGGCTCGACAGATGGGCGACCACGTCGATCAGCTGTGAGCGCGCCAGCACGCGTATCAGCTCCTGCGCCACGGCGTCGCCTAGCGCGCCCCCTGTCTCGGTCGCCGGAAACTCGAGGAAGGGCAGCACCGCCAGCTTGGGGCGCAGGTGCACGGGCGGCGCCGGGTCCTCGGGCTTGGGCGCCGGGGCGTTCACCTCCGGCAGGGCCGTTCCGGCGCGCATGTCGCGGAGCCAGTCCTCGAACCCTTCCTCGGCGATGTCGATCCCCTCCAGGAACTCGCCGATCTGCGCGCTACCGGTCAGCTCGAAGGCATCGTCGACCAGGGCCAGAATGTCGCCCTCTGATCGGATCACTTCGGCGAAGCGGTCGCCGAGCGCGCGGCGCAGCTGGAAAAGGTTCTGCCGCAGATTGGCGCGCCCCTGGTGATCGTCGAGATCCGACCAGAGCTGCGCCTGCAACCAGCTGCGCGTGCGCGCATGTCCCGGCGACGTCGCCAGAAGTGCGAGCATGGCGCGTTGCTTGGCGCTTGGCAGCCGCAAGTCACGCCCGTCGCTCCAGCGGATGATGAGCGGCCCGTAGATCTGGATACTCAGACGAAAGCTACTCATGGGCAACAAATACAACAAATCGTTGAGTCGAGCCACGGCTTTCACCTAGACAGCCTTGATGGGAGGCCGGGGCCAGCACAGGACGTGGTCTTGATCTTGCGCCTTTCGTTCGCCCTATCGTCTTGAGAACAAGCCGAATTCTGATCGTCTTGCCAAAGCAGGATCGCGGTGGCGGCGCGGGTCGGGAACTCGCCGGATCAGCCGAGCGCGCTGGCTGCCAGAACCCCGGCCCAGGCGGAAACCGCGGTCAGCGCCGTGCCCCAGGCCATGTCGGCGGCGACCATTGTGGGGCGCCAGTCGCGCATCACCGTCCAGCTCACCAGTTCGTAGGTGCCATAGGCGACGAGGCCCAGGAGCGCGCCGTTGAGAAGGGCCGCTCCAGGCACGCCGGCTTGCAGCGCGGGCCAGCCCGCGAACCAAATCACCCCGGCCATGTAGAGCGCGTAGAAAAGCACCGCTGGCAGCGGGCGGGGAGTTTCGAGGATGGCGTCGCCCAGATGCCGCTCGAAAAGCGGTTTGATGACCCTGGGCAGCATCACCGCATCGGCGATCAGGAAGATCAGGCCAGTGACCAGAACGAGGACAAGAAGGGACATCGGGCGCGTACTCCGTTGAAGATGCAGAAGGTAGTGTCTTGCGGGTGCGGGTCGATCCGGAGGCGCAATTTCGCCGCCGCGATCCTGCGATGCTCGGCAGCAGGGTGGTTTTCGACAGAGATTCATCGTGCCCCGAAGGGGATTACGTTGCCCTCGGCCCCGTCATTGTTGGAACCATGCAGGTCGCGCCGCGCCGCGATCTTGCAGCGCAGGGGTTCGAGGGCTTGCGCCAGGTCGGCACCGACCATCTCGCGGGCGGTGATCAGGGCGTCGGCCAGGGCTCCGACCTCGGCGCGGTGGGTGGCAATCAGTGCGCGGGCCTCCCGGTCGGCCACGTTCAGGAGGTGAACAAGCTTCCGCCGCAGCCATGCGGTCTGCGTGGCGGGCAGGGGCGCGGCGGGGTGCCAGATGAGGCCGCCGTCGCCCATGCCCCATTCCGTCTCGAGCCGGACAGCGAGGGCCGTGGCCTGGGCGAGGTCGCTCATGGGACCTTCGCCCGCGCCGCTCGACGCTGCGCCCAGGCAGACCATCTCGGCCGCCCGGCCGGCCAGCAGCGTGCGGATCTGCGCGCGTGCGGTTGCGAAGGTGTGGAACGGGGGTGCGGGCCAGGAGGTCTCGCCGTGCCCGTGCCGAGACGCAGCGACAGCGGAGCGGGCAGGCCCGAAAGCAAACCGACAACGACATGGCC
>SLKW01000325.1 GCA_007134405.1 Paracoccaceae bacterium | reverse complement strand
TCGCACCGCGCACCGTGTGCGACTGCCAGCACGTGGCGGCGGTGATCTCCTTCATGCCAGCCGTCAGCTGGCGTGCGTCGAGAACTGATCCCCCGGCGATGATCCACTGGGTGTCTGTCCGCCGACGATCCGCGCATGCTCGTGGCAAGGCTCGGAAGCGCGTCAGCGCTTCGGCAACGCATGGCTTTTCAAATGACGCCTGCGCCCGGGGTAGTCGGACGCTGCCATTGGCGGCGCGTCAGGCCGTCACCGACGCCCTCCGTCGGGGTCCTTCGGAAATTCGCCCCGCAGGGCCGCCTGGCGAGCGGCCGCCAGCGTACGTCGTCCCGCCTTGACCGCGCGCGCGCGGTTGTTCCGTTCCCGGTATTCATCGGCAGTCTTTCCGCCACCTTTTTGTCCGCAGAGCGCAAGCGCCATCCAGGTTCGGTCGGTGTCACTGTCGAACGCGATCTGGTGCCAGAGCGTGCGTACGATATGCTCCCCGGTGCCGACATGCTCGTACCAGACGTCGGAAATCCAGTCGGCGGTCAGCGCGGTCTTCCCACCATCGCGCGAAAAAAGCGCGGTCCCCACTCGCGCGTCGTAGCCTCGCCAGAGAGCGCCACCCGGTGCTTCGAGGACGAGAAGTTCATCCAGGAATTCCGTGAGCTCGGGCCAGAGCTCAGGGCGCTCGTACCCGCTGGCGGTTTTCCGGGTCACGAGGGCCATCGCCCAGCCGGTTGCCGAGCGCGAGATCTCATGGCCGATCCGCAGGCGCGAGAGGTCGGAGATGCGCAGGGGCGCAGCGATGGCAAGCGCCAGTGCCGCGGCATGCAAAGCCAGAAGATACCGGCGCGAGGTGCCAGGCTTCATCAACCGGCTCTTTCCGAGCAACTCGACCGCGAGGTCCCAGACTTTTCCGATATCGGTGGAATTCGCCAGCAGCCACGCGTGCTTGCGTTTCCGCTTCAGCCGCCCGATGCGTCCGTAGCGGGCCGCTTCCCTGGCAAGCCGCTTCCGGAGTTTCTTGTCCTCGCCGCGATAGGCGAGGAAACCGGCGATCTTGCGCAGTTGCATCGACACGCCGGTTTGGCACTTTCCGCAATCCTCCTGGCGATCGATCCAGGCGCGGACACCGTCAATGTCCAGTGCAGGGTCGCGGCCGGCATCCGTGCAAGTCTTGGCAACACAGCGGAGGACGTATTCCGTTGCCCTGATCTGCGACAGCGCAGGCGGCGAAACGTCGCCGACGTCGACCATACCAGCGTCGACCTCCATCCGGCGCTGCCGCATATCTGCAATAGTTGCCTGCCAGCTCGGTGGCAGTTCGGCCGGCGTGACCGAAAGCGTGCGTTCGACACCGCGTGCTCCGCCCTTGTTGCGGGGTTTTTCGCGTTGTCGTTTTTCGCGCTTCAGTTCGGATATCACGCGCGCGAGAGGCCCACACTGCTCTGGCGCCGACTCCGCAAGGACGTCGCGCAAGCGTTCGAGCGTCGACAGCCGTCCAAAGCTTCGGAATGCGTCCGCGTCGGGAATGGAAAACCCGCGCGCCGCAAGGTGCGCTTGCCATCTCGCAAGGCGGCGCTTCGAGGCGTCGGTACTTGTGGGGTTAGTTCTTCGTCGCATGTCATTTACTTCCGTTGCGTCTTGTTTCGACTGTTCCGACCCCTTGCTGGGAGCAGAGATGGGGCTGACATGGGCGCGAGCATTGGCTCGCGCCCTGATCGTCGGTCACGGCACAGCGGCGTGCGTTCCGGTGCGGTGCCGGCGCGCTTCCGTTCGTGCTTGCCGTAGGAGCTTTCGCGCCTCACGTCCCGCCTTCACGCCGTCCAACCAGCTATAGTGGGCCTCGGCAACTTCGCGCCGCGCTATCCCGAAATCGCCGGAAAATTCGACGGCGAGACAATTCATTCCCGTGACTATCGGCGGCGTGAGCCGTTCGCCGGAAAGCGCGTGATGGTCGTGGGCTACGGCAACAGTGGCGCGCAGTTCGCTGTCGATGTCAGTCATACGGCCGAGGACACGATCCTTGTCATGCGCAGCGGCACCTACATCCTACCGCACTACATCCACAACATCCGGGTCGATCGGGTGTTTAGCACCACCATGTTCGGTTTGGCACCGTTCTGGCTCGAAAACGCGCTTGGCACGATGCTCTACCGGCTGGTCCTGGGCCGGCCCGAGCGGCTTGGCTACCGCGACCGAAGGCGGGTCTCGGAGCGATCTTCCCGACAGTCTCGGACAGTCTGATCAATCGCGTCGGCGACGGGCGAATCCGCATCAGACCGCAGGCGGTGCGCATGGAAGGGCGACGGATCACCTTCGCCGACGACACCACCGCCGAGGTCGATACCATAATCTACGCGACGGGCTATCATCTCACCTTTCCGTTTCTGCCGGCGGGCCTGGTCGAGCAGGAAGACAACCGAATTCGCCTCTATATGCGAACTTTCCTGCCTTCCGATCCGACCCTCAGCATTAGCGGATGCGCGGTCGATCGCGCGCATGTTCGTCGACACGCCTCGCCATCATTACCATCTATACATTCCGCATTTCCTGCGTGCGGTCCGGCGGGAGTTGCGCCGCGGAGCCCAACGCAGGACGACAGAAAGCCAGCCCGGGGCCAGCCGCGGAGCTCCTTCCGTGTTGCAAGTCGGACCGCGGTCCCCATAGCTTCCCGCAGCAGAACCGCAATTGCATCGACGTGGGTCTCTTGAACTTGACAAAACAGACCGCAACGCAGTGATTGCGCGGCTTGGCGACAGATCACCATCGTCCTCAAAATCCCCTGATGGTATTTCGAGCACTTTCGGCAGGTGCTAACAACCGCAACAGCGCCTTTTCGTGTGCGGCAACGCTACCGTCCGCGCATGGATCGTTTTCTACAATCCGGTTGCTTCCAGCCGCACTTCCGTCGGTGCTCCGCCGCGACTGCATCCATCTGGCGCCACCTCCTATGTTGGGATCGCCGCATAGGAAAACGATGATTGAGCACCTGCGGCTAATGACCGGAATGTCCCCATCAGCTCCGTTGCCAGGCAGCGATCGCTGCGACGGGGATGAACGACCGTTTCGGTGAAGCTGCGTCGCAGCATGACAAAGACGGCGAACGGCGGGAGTGGGCCGACCACCTCCGATCGATTTGTGCGCCTTCTCAGGCGCTTGCTTCTGCGTAAGGGGATAACGTTCCCGGCGGGGCGGTGTCCATCGTTTGTACTTTGGGCGACGCGATGGTGCGTACCGCAGCCCGGAAACGCGATCATTCTCCCGGTACCCGCAGGCGATGAACACCCAGCCAGCCCTCCGCCCTGAGACCGTCGCGATAGGTTCTCCCAACGGGGACACGCCGGCCATCACACAGGCGCAGCATAAGGCGTTGGCCGTCGCGTTCGGCGCCCGCCACGGCATCCGCGGCCACCCACCAGGATCGATGCACACGCCGGCCCAAGGCGCCAAGTTCACGCGCGGCATCCTCCATCCGGCACAGGACCAGTTCGCTGCCCGCGGTGGTGTGGACGGCCAGGTAGTGGTCCTGCATCTCCAGGCAGAGCAGCCGGCCGTCCAGCGGGCCGGGCAGACGGGCCTGGAAAAGCGCAAGGCCGGTCGCTTCGTCACCGCTTTCCACTGGAACATCCGTCGCAGGGTCTGCCGGCGGGGCCGCGGCCTCTGCCGTTT
>SLKW01000099.1 GCA_007134405.1 Paracoccaceae bacterium | reverse complement strand
GGGCCTGTCGCCCAGCCCGCCGAACGACGCCGCGCGCAGCGTTTTCGACGCGGTCCACCCGCTATGCTGATCCTGCGCGTCATCGCCGCGGCGCTGGCCCTCGGCCTTGCCGCCCCGGCGCTGGCGCAGCTCTATTCCGACGCCGAACTCGATAGCGCCCGCCGGCAAAGCGTGAACGTCGCGCATATGCTGACCGAGGACATCACCGCCACGTTGCCCCGCGCCGAACGGTCCCGCGCCGCCTCGGTGCACGTCGACTTTCCGGTCCGCGTCGATGGCAACCCGCTGGGCATGTTCGCCCAGCCCGCCACCGGCACGGTCTTCGTGCCGCTCGAAACCCTGCGCTTTCTCGACGATTTCGCGATCCTGCTCGCCTGGGACAACCTCCACGGCTGCGAGTCGGGCTATATCGACACCTATCTCTACGCGCTCCTGCGCGAGGGCCGGGCGCTGCCCCCGCCGCTGACCGCCTTCGGCATCGACCGCGACACAGCGCTCGCCGACCCAAGCGTGGACCGGCTCAGTGGCGACATCCTGAAAAGCCAGGTCTTCTTCCTGCTCTCGCACGAGCTGGGCCATATCCTGCTGGACCACGACCCCACCTTGCGCGGCGCCGACTCGCGCCGGCAGGAACTGGAGGCCGACGATTTCGCGCTCGACCGGTTCGCGGCGATCGGCACCGCGCCCCTCGGCATGGCCAGCTGGTTCTACGCCGCGCGCTACGTCGACCCGACCGGCGTCGCGGTGGCCGAGGCCACGCATCCGGTCTTCAGCGAACGGCTGCGCGCCTTCGCCGACCGGCTGGCCCGCGACGCCGACAGCTTCGCCTTCGCCGAGCCCGATTTCGACGCCGCCCGCAAGCGCGTGGGCTTTGTCGTCGGCGAATTGCACCGCATGGCGCAACTGGGCGACGACGAGGCGATGCTGAGCCTTCTGCCGCAGGGGCTGCTCAGCGCCTTTCCGCTTTCGGGGCTTTCCAGCGCCTGCACGCCGCCGTGATCCTCCGGCAAATCCGCTTGCGAGCCCGCGCGATCTCGCGTTGAACTCGCCCGAAAAGCAGGGCCCGGAAAGCAGGGGACGCGCGGCATGGACGGCGAGTTCGACTATCTGATCGTGGGGGCCGGGTCCGCCGGCTGCGTCCTGGCCGAGCGCCTGTCCGCCGACGGGCGCAGCCGCGTGCTGGTGCTCGAGGCCGGCGGCAGCGACCGGCGCTTCTTCGTGCAGGTGCCGCTCGGCTACGGCAAGCTCTACCACGATCCGCGCGTCAACTGGTGCTACCGGACCGAGCCCGATCCGGGGCTTGCCGGACAGGCCGACTACTGGCCGCGCGGCAAGGTCCTGGGCGGGTCCTCGGCGATCAATGCGATGGTCTGGATCCGCGGCCACCCGCAGGATTACGAGGACTGGCGCGCCGCCGGCAACCCCGGCTGGGGCTGGGACGAGGCGCGCGCGGCCTTCCGCGCCATCGAGGACAACGAGGACGGCCCCTGCGACCTGCGCGGCGCGGGCGGGCCGCTTTTCATCCGCTCGAACCGGATGCCCGGCCATTCGCTGGTCGAACCCTTCCTCGCCGCCTGCGAAAGCCTCGGGCTGAAGCGCAACGCCGATTTCAACGGCGCCGATCAGGAAGGCGTCGGCATCTACCAGCTGACCATCCGCGACGGGCGGCGCAACTCGGCCGCGCGCGCCTTCCTGCGCCCGGCGCTCAAGCGGCCGAACGTGGCGCTGCGCAGCGACGCGCAGGTGACGCGCATCCTCTTCGACGGCCGCCGCGCCACCGGCGTCGAATACCGCTGGAAGGGCCGCACCTGCACCGCGCGCGCGGGCGAGGTGATCGTCTCGGGCGGGGCGATCAACTCGCCGCAGGTGCTGATGCTCTCGGGCGTGGGGCCGGGGGCCGACCTGCAGGCGATGGGCATCCCCGTCCTCCACGACCAGCCCAATGTCGGCGCGAACCTCAGCGACCATCAGGGCATCAACTACACCTGGCGCGCGCATGTGCCGACGATGAACGACCTGCTGCGCCCGTGGTGGGGCAAGCTGCGCGTCGGGCTGCGCTACCTCGCGCGGCGCGATGGGCCGCTGTCGCTGTCGATCAACCACGCGGGCGGCTTCTTTCGCACCGATCCGGGCCGCGACCGGCCCAACATGCAGCTTTATTTCCAGGCCTTCTCGACCCTGCTGCCGCGCCCCGGCCAGCGCCCGGTCCTCAACCCCGATCCGTTCTCGGGCCTTTCGATCGGCCTGTCGAACTGCCGCCCCGGCAGCCGCGGCAAGATCGCGCTCGGCAGCCCCGATCCCTTCGCGCCGCCGCGCATCTTCGCCAATGTCTTCTCGACCGAGGGCGACATCGCCGAGATGCTCGACGCGGTGAAGATGCTGCGCCGCATCGCCGCCGCGCGCCCGCTCGCCGACCTTCTGGACGAGGAGTTGCGCCCGGGGCCGCAGGTCCGCACCGATGCGGAACTGATCGCCGACATCCGCGCCCGCAGCGGCACGGTCTTTCACCCCGCCTGCACCTGCCGGATGGGGCCCGACCCGGCGCATGCCGTCGTCGATGCGCGCCTGCGCGTGCATGGGCTCGACGGGCTGCGCGTCTGCGACGCCTCGGCCTTTCCGGCGCTCATAGCCGGCAACACCAACGCGCCCGCCATGCTGATGGGCTGGCTCGGCGCCGCCCGCATCCTCGAGGATCGCCGCGCGGGCGCCTGAGCCTGCGCGACACATGACCGCCGCGCGGGGGCTTTCGCTCGCGCAGCGAAGCGCCTATGAAAGCTCGACCCCTGTGCGAGCGAGGCTGCGATGTCCGAAACCGCCACGAATGTCCAGAAAAAGACCCTGCCCGATGCGCAGACCGTGCTCTCGGTGCGCCATTGGACCGATACGCTCTTTTCCTTCCGATGCTCGCGCCCGCAGAGCCTGCGCTTCCGCTCGGGCGAATTCGTGATGCTGGGCCTTCTGGACGAGCGCGGCAAGCCGCTGCTGCGCGCCTATTCCATCGCCTCGCCCAACTGGGACGACGAACTGGAATTCTATTCGATCAAGGTACCCGACGGTCCGCTGACCTCGCGGCTCCAGCATATCCAGCCGGGCGACGAGATCATCCTGCGCCCGAAACCCGTGGGCACGCTGGTCCACGACGCGCTGCTGCCCGGAAAGCGGCTGTGGTTCCTGTCGACCGGCACCGGCATCGCCCCCTTCGCCAGCCTCGTCCGCGACCCCGAGACCTACGAGAAGTACGAACAGGTGATCCTGATGCACACCTGCCGCACCCGCGCCGAACTCGACTACGGGCGCGAACTGGTCGAGGGGTTGCGCGAGGACCCGCTGATCGGCGAGATGGTCGAGGGCAAGCTGCATTACTACCCCACCACCACCCGCGAGGCGTCCGAGCGGATGGGGCGCGTGACCGACAACCTCACCTCGGGCAAGGTCTTCGCCGATCTCGGGCTCGAAGGGCCGATGGACCCGGCGCGCGACCGGGCGATGGTCTGCGGCTCGCTGGCCTTCAACCTCGACGTCAAGGCGATCCTCGAAGGCTGGGGCCTGCGCGAGGGCGCGAATTCCGACCCGGCGGAATACGTCGTCGAAAAGGCCTTCGTCGGCGAGGGGATCTGATACGAGCTCCGCCTGATCAGATCGGAGTCGAATGGTAATTTCCCCGCCCGTGCGCCAGCACGGGCAG
>SLKW01000070.1 GCA_007134405.1 Paracoccaceae bacterium | reverse complement strand
TGCTGGAGCCAGGGCCACGCGACCATGATGATCATGGGCGAGATCTGCACGCGCGGCTGCACCTTCTGCAACGTAGCGACGGGGCGGCCGCAGGCGCTCGACGTGTTCGAGCCGGGGCGGGTCGCCGATGCGGTGGGCAAGCTGGGGCTGAACCATGTGGTCGTGACCAGCGTGGACCGCGACGATCTGGAGGATGGCGGCGCCGAGCATTTCGCGCAGACGATCCGCGCCATCCGCCACCGCGCGCCGGGCACCACGATCGAGGTGCTGACGCCCGATTTCCTGAAATGTCCGGCTTCGGCGCTGGAGACGGTGGTCGCGGCGCGGCCCGATGTCTTCAACCACAACCTGGAGACCGTGCCGGGACTCTATCCCGAAGTGCGGCCCGGGGCGCGGTATTTCCATTCGCTGCGGCTCTTGCAGCGGGTGAAGGAGATGGACCCGTCGATGTTCACCAAGTCGGGCATCATGGTGGGGCTGGGCGAGGACCGGCAGGCGGTGCTGCAGGTGATGGACGACATGCGCGCCGCCGATGTCGATTTCCTGACCATCGGGCAGTACCTGCAGCCGACCTCGAAACACCACCGGGTCGACCGGTTCGTCACGCCCGAGGAATTCGCCGGCTACGAGAAGGCGGCCTGGGGCAAGGGGTTCCTGATGGTCTCGGCCACCCCGCTGACGCGATCGTCCTATCACGCGGGCGAGGATTTCGCCCGGCTGCGCGCCGCCCGCGAGGCCCGGCTGGCCTAGGACCGACCCGCACACCGAGCGCCCCGGCGCCCTGCGCGCATGGGACGGCTGCGCGTGCTCAAGCTTGAGCAGTCTCGCAAGCCTCTGGTTTCAAAAAGATTTCTGGCGGCGTTAACCGCAATGAAACTTTCGCCGGGCGCGCAGGCCGGGCGTCAGAAGCGGTCGATCAGCCGGTTGAGGTAGTCGCGTTCGGATTCCGGGCGCGACAGTTCGGCCGAGCGGCGGCGGATCTCGTCCATCAGTTCGCGGGCGCGCTGGCGCGGATCCTCGCCCGGGACGGCGGTGCCGCCCTCGCCGCCGGTGGCGGAATCGCCCTCGCGCTCGCGGCCCAGCGGATCGCGGCCCAGCCCCTGGCCCTCGCCCTCGGGCGCGTTATCGGCGCGTTCGCGGCGGTCCTGGCGCATCGCGTCGGCGAGCTGGCGCAGGCCTTCGCGCATGGATTCCAGCGCCTCGGCCTGGCGTTCCAGCGCCTCGCGGTTGGCGCCTTCGCGCAGCGCGCGCTCGGCCTCGTCCATGGCGCGCTCGGCGTCTTCCAGCGCGTCGAGCGCGGCGTCGCCCTCGGGCGTGCCCTCGCCGGGCAGGGTCTGCAGCTGCTGCTCGCGCAGCCGTTCGCGCAATTCCTGCTGGCGCTGCGCGAGGCCCTGCTGGCCACCGCCCTCGCCCTCGCCTTCGCCGCTTTCCTCGCCGCGGCCGAATTCGTCCTGCAACTGGCGGAACGTGTCGTCGGCCAGGTCCTGCTGCTCGGAAAGCGTGTCGCCGAGCCCCTCCATCGCCTCGGAGCCCGGCATCGGCTCGCCACCCTCGCCGGGGCCTTCGGTGACCTGCAGGTTCTCCAGAAGAGCGTTGAGCTGGGCCATCAGCTCGGCCGCCTCGTCCATGCGGCCTTCTTCCATGAGCTCCTGGATGCGGTTCATCAGTTCCTGGATCTGGTCGCCGGTGATCTGCATCTGCTCACCCGGATCGGCCTCGCCGCGCTCGCGCGGCTGCTCGGCCAGCATACGGATGTAGTCGCGCATCGCCTCGCGCAGCTCTTCCATCAGCTCGGCGATCTCGTCCGAGGAGGCGCCGTCGCGCATCGCCTGGTCGAGCATTTCCTGTGCGCGCTTGAGGCGCTCGCGGGCATTGGCCAGCTCTCCCTCCTCGATCAGGAGCGCCAGATCCCACAGCCGGGCGGCAAGCTCGTCGCGCGCCGCGTCGTCTAGCCCGTCTTCGAGCCGCGCCTCGATATAATCGACGGCGCTGCGCAATTCGCCCGGCGCGGCCTCGGCGCGGAAGGCGCCGTCCGAACGGTGCAGCATGGCGCGCATCAGCTGCGCTGCGCGCGGCGCGTTCTCGCGGTTCCACAGCAGGTCGCGGCGCAATTCGGCCACGGCCAGCGCGGCGGGTTCGAAGAAGCGACGGCCGGGCAGCGTGCCCTCGATCACCTCGCTCTCGCCCGACTGGCCGGCGGCGTCGGCGACGCGCAGCACCATGCGCACCGGCATGTGCGCCCAGACGTGATCGGACAGATCCTCGATCAGCAGTTCCTCGAATTCGGCGCGGCTGGCGGTCATCGGCAGCGGCAGGTCGAGGCGCAGGGGCTCGCGCGCTTCGGGCTCCAACGACAGGCCGTGGGCACGGTCGACGCCGTCGAGGTCGAGCACGATCTCGGCCTCGCCGCCGACGATGCCGTAATCATCCTCGGCGGCGAAGGGCTGTTCGAGAATGCCGCCGCGCCCCCGGCGCATCTCGCCGGCCGATTCGACCGTCGGTTTTTCATCGGGGATGACGAGGACATGCCAGGCACGCCCGCCCGACCCCTCGACGGCCAGGCGGCCGGTGCGGAGCGCGGAGAATTCCATCACCTGCGCGGTATCGTCGGCGGAGGTTTCCTCGCCCAGCGCCTGTTCGACGCTCAGCGCGCCCTCGGCACCATAGAGGCGCATGACGACGCGCGAGCCCTCGGGCACCTCGAAGGTCTCGCGCGCGACTTCGTTGAGATAGAGCGCCGGGCGACCGGTATAGGCCGGCGGCGTGATCCAACCCTCCCAGGCGGGCGCGATGGCCGCGCCGGCGGGCGCGGTGAGGCCGCCGACCTCGGCCATGCGCAGGGGCTGGCCGAAGAGAAGCGCCACCGCAGCGCCGGTCAGCGCGACGAGGCGCAGGCCGTAGGGATCGCGACGCGGCAGCGCCGGCCGGGGACCAATGGCGCGCGCGCCCCCCGCGACGGCGAACATCCGTGCACGGTGGACCGCCCAGAGGGTCGTCGAGGCCGGGTCATGCTCGCCGATTGCCTGCGCGTCGGAGAGCGCGGCGAGCGGGCGGCCGGGAAGGCTGCGGTCAAGCCGCGCGATCGCCTCCGTGCGGCTGGGCCAGTGAAAGCGGCGCAGGCCGAGGCCAAGAGCCACGAGGAAGGCAAAGCCGTAGGCCAGCGCCAGCCAGCCGGTCAGGGCGAAGGGCACGAGCGCAAGAAGATCGAAGGCGATCACGGTGAAGGCGACAAGCGCCAGCGCGACGGGAAGCCAGAACGCCTGGGTCACGCGTTCGACGAAAAGACCGGCCCGCGTTAGCCGCACCGCACGGGTGATGGCCCTGGCGGGATCGGCGCGACGTGCCATCTGATCCTCGTTCACATCCACGGGGGGAGAGTATCGCGCGAAAGCATTTCGTCAAAGGTCGGCCGATGGCGGATAACCGCGAAGTGATCCCCGCAGACCAGAACCTCGGGGATCAGGGGGCGGGTGTTGTATTCCGAGGCCATGACGGCCCCATAGGCCCCGGCCGAGCGAAAGGCGACCAGATCGCCCGGTCCGAGCGGGGGCATCGGACGCTGGCGGGCGAAGGTGTCGCCGCTTTCGCAGACCGGGCCGACGATATCGACGGGCGCAAGCGGCGTGCCCGGCTCGGCCTCGGTCAGCGGCACGATGTCGTGATGGGCGCCGTACATGGCCGGGCGGATGAGGTCGTTCATCGCCGCGTCGAGAATCAGGAAGTCGCGGCCCTCGCCCTCTTTCCGGTAGATGACCTGGGCGACGAGGATACCGGCGTTGCCGGCGATGAGGCGGCCCGGCTCGATCTCGATCTCGCAGTCGAGATCGCCGAGGACGCGCTTGACCATGGCGCCGTAATCGGTGGGCAGCGGCGGCGCTTCGTTCGAGCGGGTGTAGGGGATGCCCAGCCCGCCGCCGAGGTCGAGCCGTCCGATGGCGTGTCCGTCGGCGCGCAGCTGCCGGGTGAGCTCGGCCATGCGGGTATAGGCGGCCTCGAACGGGGCGAGGTCGGTGAGCTGGCTGCCGATATGCATGTCGATGCCAACGACGCGCAGGCCGGGAAGCCGCGCGGCGCGGGCGTAGATGTCGCGGGCGCGGGCCAGGGGGACGCCGAACTTGTCCTCCTTGCGGCCGGTGGAGATCTTCTCGTGCGTCCTGGCGTCCACGTCGGGGTTGACGCGCAGGGCGATGGGGGCGGTGGCGCCCATCGCGGCGGCGACTTCGGAGAGCGCGTCGAGCTCGGGCTCGGATTCGACGTTGAACTGGCGAATGCCGCCGTCGAGTGCGGCGCGCATTTCGGCGCGGGTCTTGCCGACGCCGGAGAAGACGATGCGGTCGCCCGGCACCCCGGCGGCGCGGGCGCGGTGGTATTCGCCGATCGAGACGACATCCATCCCGGCGCCCAACTCGCCCAGATGCTTGAGCACGGCGAGGTTGGAATTGGCCTTGACCGCGTAGCAGACCAGATGCGGCAGCGGCGCCAGCGCCTCGGTAAAGAGCTGGAAGTGGCGGGTCAGCGTGGCGGTCGAATAGCAGTAGAAGGGCGTGCCCACGGCATCGGCGATGTCGCGCAGCATCACGTCTTCGGCGTGGAGTTCGGCGTCACGATAGAGGAAATGGTCCAAGCGCTGCTCCTGCCTGACGAGAGCTTATGCCCCGCGCGCCGGGACGGGGCGCAGGAAAAGATAGAGCGGCAGCCCGCAGCTGACGCCAATGCAATAGGTTGCCGGGATCGCCCAGAGGCCGCGCCAGTTGCGCGTGCGGATGGTTTCGACGATGACCCAGACGGTCAGCGTGACCGCGGCCACGGTCAGGTCCCAGACGAGCCCCGACGTGGCGAGGTTGGCGTGCCAGGCATCGACCATCGCCAGGATCGACCATTCGTTTTCGATGAACCAGCCGATGAAGTAGTACATCGGATGCACCGTGCCCCAGACGGCGAGCGCCAGCCACAGGTAGCGGATCGAAGGCATGTCAGTCGCTCCAGAAATCGCGCAGATCGGGGCCGCCTGGCGTCTGAGGCGGGGCGCTGGCGCCGCAGGCCGACACCAGAGCCAGCAATGCGGCGAGCAGTATCGGCCTCATCCCAATGCGTCCTTCCAGCGGGCGACCTGTTCGCGCACCCGGTCGGGCGCGGTCCCCCCGTAGGAAATGCGCGAGCGGACGGAGTTTTCCACCCCGAGCACCTCGAAAACCTCGGCCGTGATGCCGGGATGGACCGATTGCATCTGCGCAAGGCTCAGGTCCGGCAGGTCGCAGCCGGCTTCCTCGGCCATGCGGACCAGCGTGCCGGTGACGTGATGGGCGTCGCGGAACGGCAGATTCAGGGCGCGGACCAGCCAGTCGGCCAGATCGGTCGCGGTGGAAAAGCCCGAGGCTGCGGCGGCGGCAAGCGCGTCGCGGTTGGCCGCCATGTCGCGCACCATCCCCGCCATCGCGGCGAGCCCCAGCATGAGCGTGTCGGCGGCGTCGAAAAGCTGTTCCTTGTCTTCCTGCATGTCCTTGGAATAGGTCAGCGGCAGGCCTTTCATGACGACCAGAAGCGCCACCTGCGCGCCCATCACGCGCCCCAGCTTGGCGCGCAGAAGCTCGGCTGCGTCGGGGTTCTTCTTCTGCGGCATGATCGACGAGCCGGTCGAGAAGGCGTCCGACAGTGTCACGAAGCGGAACTGGGCCGAGGACCAGATCACCAGTTCCTCGGCGAAGCGCGACAGGTGCATGGCGCAGATCGATGCGGCTGAGAGGAATTCGATCGCGAAGTCACGGTCGGAGACGGAATCGAGGCTGTTCGCCGTCGGCCGGTCGAAGCCAAGCGCGCGGGCGGTGGCATCGCGGTCGATAGGAAAGGAAGTTCCGGCGAGCGCCGCCGCGCCCAGGGGGCATTCGTTCATCCGGGCACGCGCATCGGCAAAGCGGGACCTGTCGCGGGCGAGCATCTCGACATAGGCGAGCATGTGGTGACCCCAGGTCACGGGCTGCGCGGTCTGCAGGTGGGTGAACCCGGGCATGACCCAATCGGCCCCAGCCTCGGCCTGCGCGAGGAAGGCGCGCATGAGCGCGTCGATCCCGGCGATTGCGGCGTCGCATTGCTCGCGCACGAAGAGGCGGAAATCGACGCCGACCTGATCGTTGCGCGACCGGGCGGTGTGCAATCGGCCGGCAGGGGCGCCGATCAGCTCGCGCAGCCGCGCCTCGACATTCATATGGATGTCCTCAAGCTCGGTGCGAAAGGGGAAAGCGCCCGAGGCGATCTCGTCCGCGACCTGTTCGAGACCGGCATCGATGGCGGCGGCATCCTGCGCCGAGATGATCCCCTGCGCGGCAAGCATCGCCGCATGCGCGCGCGAGCCGGCGATATCCTGCGCCGCCAGCCGCTTGTCGAAGCCGATCGAGGCGTTGATCGCCTCCATGATCGCATCGACCCCACCGGCAAAGCGCCCGCCCCACATGGTATTCGCGCCGCTTTCGCTCATCTGCGTCCCGTCCCCTGCCACTTGCGCCCCTATACTGGCCGCCGCCCCGCCGTGCAATCGGCGCCGATCGGCACAATTTGAGCGAAGTCGATGCGCTGGACCGAAAAGGGTTCATTCCGCCTTAACCGCTGCCGGTCACTGTGGCGGACGTTCAGGCCCCTTCCGGCGGAGAGCACCCATGTCCGATACCCGTCCTGCCGCGTCCGATCCGACCCGGACCACCAATGCCGTGCCCATGACCGATGCCGTGCCCATGACCGAGGCCGCGCGCCCCGCGGCGGCGGCCGTGGCGGAAAGCGATACGGCACCCAAGGCGCAGGACACGCTGATCATGGTGGAGCGCGCGCTCGACGAACGCCGCGGACTGCTGGCCTATCAGCCGGTCGTTCAGGCACGAATGACCAATCGCGTGGCCTATTACGAGGGGTTCATCCGTGTTCTCGACACCGATGGCGCGGTGCTTCCGGCGCGGGACTTCATGGATGCGGTCGAGACCACCGAAACCGGGCGGCGCATCGACTGCCTGGCGCTGGATCTGGGTCTGCAGGCGCTTGCCGCCGAACCGGGCCTGCGGCTGTCGGTGAACATGTCGGCACGCTCGATCGGGTATCCGGCCTGGCTGACGACGCTGGAGCGCGGGCTGCGCGCCGACCCCACCCTGACGGAGCGGCTGATCCTGGAGATCACCGAATCCTCGGCCATGATCATGCCCGACCTGGTCGGCGAGTTCATGTCCGACATGCAGGCGCGCGGCATCTGCTTCGCGCTCGACGATTTCGGCTCGGGCTACACGTCGTTCCGGTATCTGAAGGACTTCTACTTCGACATCGTCAAGATCGACGGCATCTTCATCCGCGGCATCGCCAGCAATCCCGACAACCAGGTGCTGGCGCAGGCGCTGGTGTCGATCGCCCGGCATTTCGACATGTTCACCATCGCCGAAGAGGTCGAAAACGAGGCCGATGCGCGCTACCTGGTAGATATCGGCGTCGATTGCCTGCAAGGCTATCATTTCGGCGCACCGGCGACGGAAGCCCCCTGGCAGGTCTCGCGCCTCGCCCGCCCGGCCTGAGGCGAACGGCCCCCGTTCCGCCGCCCCTCCTGACCGCAGCATCCGGGCAGGCGCACCGCCGCATTGCCCTGCAGGCGCATCGCGCGTATGACTCCGCCCCAGAGCCGGCCGCGCCCTGCGCGCCGATGACAGGAGAGGAGTTCCAATGACGAATGTCGTGATCGTATCCGCTGCCCGAACCGCCGTGGGGTCGTTCAACGGCGCCTTCGCCAACACGCCGGCGCATGACCTGGGCGCCGCGGTGATCGAGGCGCTGATCGAGCGCGCCGGCATCGACAAGAGCGAGGTCTCGGAAACCATTCTCGGGCAGGTTCTGACCGCCGGCCAGGGGCAGAACCCGGCCCGCCAGGCGCATATCAAGGCCGGCCTGCCGATCGAATCCGCGGCCTGGGGCATCAACCAGGTCTGCGGCTCGGGCCTGCGGGCGGTGGCGCTGGGGGCGCAGCATATCCAGCTTGGCGATGCGCAGATCGTCGTGGCCGGCGGACAGGAAAGCATGTCGCTCGCTCCGCACGTGGCGCATCTGCGCGCCGGTCACAAGATGGGCGACACCAAGTTCATCGATTCGATGATCAAGGACGGGCTCTGGGACGCGTTCAACGGCTACCACATGGGCCAGACTGCCGAGAACGTCGCGCAGAAATGGCAGATCAGCCGCGACCAGCAGGACGAATTCGCCGTCGCCAGCCAGAACAAGGCGGAGGCGGCGCAGAAGGCCGGCAAGTTCAAGGACGAGATCACGCCCTTCACCGTCAAGACCCGCAAGGGCGAGACCGTCGTCGATCAGGACGAATACATCCGTCACGGCGCGACGCTCGACGCAATGGCCAAGCTGCGCCCGGCCTTTGCCAAGGACGGCTCGGTAACCGCGGCCAATGCCAGCGGCATCAACGATGGCGCCGCGGGCGTGCTGCTCATGTCTGCCGAGGAGGCCGAGAAGCGCGGCCTGAAACCTCTGGCGCGGATCGCGAGTTACGCGACGGCCGGGCTGGACCCGTCGATCATGGGTGTCGGACCGATTCACGCCAGCCGCAAAGCGCTGGAAAAGGCCGGCTGGAAGGTCGAGGATCTGGACTTGGTCGAGGCCAACGAGGCCTTTGCCGCCCAGGCCTGTGCCGTGAACAAGGACATGGGCTGGGACCCCGAAATCGTGAACGTGAACGGCGGCGCCATCGCCATCGGCCACCCGATCGGCGCCTCGGGCGCGCGGGTGCTGAACACGCTCCTGCACGAGATGCAGCGCCGCGATGCGAAGAAGGGCATCGCCACGCTTTGCATCGGCGGCGGCATGGGCGTCGCCTTGTGCCTGGAGCGCTGACGAACAAGAGGTGGGCGCAATATTCTTGCGCCCCCTGAGCTCATCGGGTTACAGAATTTCGATAACCATCGCATCAAAGGAGGAGACATGGGACGGGTTGCATTGGTGACGGGTGGCTCGCGCGGTATCGGCGCGGCGATCTCCAAGGCGTTGAAGGACGCGGGCTATACGGTTGCCGCCAGCTACGCCGGTAATGACGAGGCCGCGGCGAAGTTCAGCGACGAGACCGGTATCAAGACCTACAAGTGGGACGTGGCGAGTTACGAGGCGTCGAAAGCCGGGATCGAGAAGGTCGAGGCCGATCTGGGCCCGATCGAGATCGTGGTTGCCAATGCCGGGATCACCCGCGACGCGCCCTTCCACAAGATGACGCCCGAACAATGGCAGCAGGTGATCGACACCAACCTGACCGGCGTCTTCAACACCATCCACCCGGTCTGGCCCGGGATGCGCGAGCGCAAGTTCGGCCGAGTCGTGGTGATCTCGTCGGTGAACGGTCAGAAGGGTCAGTTCGGCCAGGTGAACTACGCCGCAACCAAGGCGGGCGATATCGGCATCGTGCGCAGTCTCGCGCAGGAGGGCGCGCGCGCTGGTATCACCGCCAACGCCATCTGCCCCGGATACATCGCCACGGAAATGGTCATGGCCGTGTCGGACAAGGTGCGCGAGTCGATCATCGCCCAGATCCCCGCCGGGCGGTTGGGCGAGCCCGAGGAAATCGCGCGCTGCGTGACCTTCCTCGTCTCGGACGATGCGGGGTTCATCAACGGCTCGACGATCAGCGCCAACGGCGCGCAGTTCTTCGGCTGAGCGACGCCGATGCCATTGGGGCCCGGGCCGCACGCCCGGGCCTTCTTCGTGAAGGAAACCGATGACTCGCCCGACCGCCACGCTGATCGGTTTCTCCGCCGTCGCGCTCTGGGCTTTGCTGGCCTTCTTCACCGTTGGCTCGGCGCCGGTCCCGCCCTTCCTGCTCAACGCGCTTTGTTTTGCCATTGGCGGCACGGCCGGGCTGGCCTGGCTGCTTGCGACGGGCGGTCTGGGGCGCCTGACGGGCATTCCGCTGCGGGTCTACGCCTTCGGCACGGCAGGGCTTTTCGGCTACCATTTCCTCTATTTCAGCGCACTCCGCCTCGCCCCGCCGGCCGAGGCCGGGTTGATCGCCTATCTCTGGCCGCTGTTCATCGTGCTGGGCTCGGGCCTGCTGCCGGGTGAGCGGTTGCGCGCCGGCCATGTCCTGGGGGCGTTCCTGGCCTTCGCTGGGGCGGCGCTGATCGTTGCGGGCGGGATCGGACGGATCGAGGGCGCAACGGCCGGCTATGCGCTCGCCTTCGTCGCGGCGCTGACCTGGACCGCCTATTCGCTGGGCTCTCGGCGGCTGGGACATGTGCCGACTGCGGCGGTGGTGGTCTTCTGCCTGGCCTCGAGCGTGTTGTCGGTGCTCGCGCATCTGGCCTTCGAGACGCCCGCCTGGCCGCAGGGCGCACTCGGTTGGGCTGCGGTCGTGGGCCTGGGGCTGGGGCCGGTTGGACTGGCCTTTTTCACCTGGGACATCGGCGTGAAGAAAGGCGACATTCAGCTTCTCGGCACCGCCTCTTACGCAGCGCCGCTTCTATCGACATTGGTGTTGGTTGCGGCGGGCATGGCGGCGGCGACCCTGTCGCTGCTGCTGGCCGCCATGCTGATCGCGGGCGGTGCGCTTCTGGCGGCGCGCGCCGGGCGCCCCGCCCGCAGGCGCGTCACGAAGCCGAAAGACGCGTGATCTCTTCCTTGAGACGCAGTTTCTGCTTCTTCATCTCGGCAATCTCCAGATCATCTGTGCCGGGCGATCGCTGCGCCTCTTCCACCTTCTGCGAGAGGGCTTCGTGCTTGCGGCGCAGTTCCTGAAGATGCGAAGTCAGCGTCATGGATTCCTCCTCGAAAGGTGTGCAACGGAAGGAGTTGAGCACATCTTCGTCTAGTTGTCACACGAAACCGGCGTGCATCCGCCGTCGCCCACTCGCGCCTTGCCTTGGACCCCGCCTAGTCCCAATGGAGCGGCGCTGCATCGCGGAGGATCGCCCGCGCCTGGGGCGAAAAATCGTCGCCGTCGCGCAGGTGACACTGCCCGGAATGCAGGATCAGGGGCGCAAGCAAACGGAATGGCCCGCGCGCGCCCTTGCGCGCCTGTAGCAGAACGCGCCCGGCAGGCCGTCCCTCCCGCGCGGCAAGCGGGCGGACCGCGATGGCGCCTGCGCGACCGTCGAGCGCCGAAAGCAGCGCCGGCAAGCGCTCCGCCCGATGGACCAGCGTGATCCGTCCGCCCGCCACCAGACGCCGCAACCCGGCGTCGAGCCAATCTTCAAGCGGCGTGTCCTCGCGCAGGGCGGCGTCGCGGCCGCTATCATGTCCCGGCGTCGCAGCCGGTGGATGAAAGGGCGGGTTGGCGAAGACATGGTCGAAGCGTTGCGCGCGCAACGCTTCTGGCATGGCGTTCAGGTCGCCTGTCCAAACGGTAAGATCGATTGTATTTTCAGCGGCGTTTCGTCGCGCAAGTTCTGCGTAATCCGCTTGCCGTTCGAGCCCCGCAAGTGTCAGCCCCGGCACTCGTGCCGCCAGCGCCAGAATGCCCACCCCCGCACCGCAGCCCAGCTCGAGCGCGGACTGCCCCGGACGGGCCGCGATTGCGGAGGCCAGCAATATCGGATCGGTCGCCGCCCGATAGCCCAGTCGCGGTTGCAGGATGCTCAGACGCCCGTTGAGGAACGAATCGCGGCTCAGCGCTGCCTCTACAAAGGCCACGTTCAGCTTTCCAGCGGCACGCCCGCATCGCGCAGGATGGCGCGGGCCATGAACAGATCGGCCTCGCGCACCATGAGGCGGCGCGGCACGATGCCCAGGCCGCTCATATGGACGTCCAGCTCAAAGCACTCTATACCCTCGCCCTGAAGCAGGGTCGTGGCGTAGGGGATGATCGTGGGATCGTTCGTGCGCAGCAGTTCCCTCATGCCGCCACTTAACGACAGGCCGTCTGGCTTGTCGAGCCGTTCCGGGACGTTGATGTTGTTGGACCCCGCAGTTACCGCGCCGCATGAGCGCCTCGCCAAATGGCTGGAAGCGGACATGGCGCAGGTCAATGCGCTGATCCGCGAGCGCATGGCCTCGGAAAGCGCGCCGCGCATTCCGGAGGTCACCGCGCATCTGATCGAGGCCGGCGGCAAGCGGCTTCGCCCGCTGCTGACACTGGCCTCGGCGCGGCTTTGCGGCTACGAGGGCACGGCGCATCACGCGCTCGCGGCGGCGGTGGAGTTCATCCATACCGCAACGCTGCTTCACGACGACGTGGTCGACGAAAGCCGTCAGCGACGTGGGCGGCCGACCGCGAACCTCTTGTGGGACAACAAGTCGAGCGTGCTGGTCGGCGATTATCTCTTCGCGCGGTCGTTCCAACTGATGGTCGAAGCGGGCAGCCTGCGGGTGCTGGGGATCCTGTCCAACGCCTCGGCAACGATCACCGAAGGCGAGGTGCTGCAGCTCACCGCGGCGCAGAACCTGGCGACCACCGAAGCGACCTACATGAAAGTGGTGCGCGGCAAGACGGCGGCGCTGTTCTCGGCGGCAACCGAAGTGGGCGGGGTGATCGCCGATGTGCCCGAGCGGCAGATCCGCGCGCTTCACGCCTATGGCGATGCGCTGGGGATCTGTTTCCAAATCGTCGACGATTACCTCGACTACGCCGGCCTCGTCGACGCCATGGGGAAGAATACCGGCGACGATTTCCGCGAGCGCAAGCTGACCCTGCCGCTGATCCGCGCGATCGCCATCGCCGATGCCAAGGAACAAGCGTTCTGGGAGCGGGTGATCGGCAAGGGACAACAGGGACCGGGCGATCTGGAACGCGCAGTGGAAATCCTTGAGCGCCACAATACGCTGGAAAGCACGCGCGCGACCGCGCTCGACTGGTCGGCGCGCGCCCGCGCGGCCTTGGCCGAACTGCCGGAGCATCCCGTGCGCGACATGCTGGCGGATCTTTCGGACTACGTGGTGGCCCGCGTCAGCTAGACCCCGTCTGGGGTGTGCCGCGCGCGAGAATCCGGGTCGTCACCACGAACCGGCCCGGGGTCGCCAGCGCGCCCTCGGCCGCCTTGAGCGCGGCGACATCGGCGAAGAGACCGAAACAGGTGGCGCCAGACCCGGTCATCCGCGCCAAAAGGCAGCCCGACTGCGCCGCGATCGCCGTCAGCACCCCTCCGATCTCCGGTACAAGCTGCCGGGCCGGTGCCTCCAGATCGTTGCGCATTTCCGAAAGCCAGGCGCAGAATGCTTCCGGCCCCGTCCAGTGGGGCAAGGTCTCGGGCATGGCCGGGTTCGCGCGCTGCGCGAGCGCGGCGAATACCGCGGGGGTCGAGAGCGGCACACCCGGATTGACGATCAGCACGCCGAGTTCGGGCAGCGGACCAAGTGGATCGATCCGCTCGCCCCGCCCGCGCATCCGGCAGGGCGCGGGCGCAGCCATGCAGACCGGCAGATCGGAGCCAAGGCTCATCAGGGCCGCTGTGTCGGGAGCGTCCAGGCCACGCGCTTCGGCAAGCAGATGCAGGGCCGCCGCTGCATCGGACGAGCCGCCCCCCATCCCGGCGGAGGCAGGCAGCCGCTTTTCGAGCCTCAACCCGGCGTCCGGTGCACCGATCAGCCGCGCCGCGCGCGTGATCAGGTTCCCATCGCCAGTCGGAACGCCCGCCGCGTACGGGCCGGTGACGGTCAACCCGGCTGGTGATCCCTCCAGAAGCGCAACCTCGTCACCAAAGGCCGCGAACACTACCAATGAGTCGAGCTCGTGAAACCCATCGGCTCGCCGACCGGTGACGTGCAGCGTAAGGTTGATCTTGGCCGGAGCAAGCCGCGCGCGCATCACTCGCCCTGATGCGGCAGCGGTTCGCCTTCGTCGTCCAGCACCTCGTAGAGGCCGACATC
>SLKW01000225.1 GCA_007134405.1 Paracoccaceae bacterium | reverse complement strand
CGCTTCGGCGATTTCGGCGGGCGCTTCGTCAGCGAAACCCTGATGCCGCTGATTCTGGAGTTGGAGGCCGAGTACGAACGCGCCCGCACCGACGACAGTTTCTGGGCCGAGATGAACGATCTCTGGACGCATTATGTCGGCCGGCCCAGCCCGCTCTACCATGCCGCGCGGATGACGGCACATCTGGGCGGCGCCAAGATCTACATGAAGCGCGACGAACTGAACCATACCGGCGCGCACAAGATCAACAATGTTCTGGGCCAGATCATCCTGGCGCGCCGCATGGGCAAGAGTCGGATCATCGCTGAAACCGGCGCCGGTCAACACGGCGTTGCGACCGCGACGGTTTGCGCGAAGTTCGGACTGAAATGCGTGGTCTACATGGGCGCGCACGATGTCGAACGGCAGGCTCCGAATGTATTCCGCATGCGGCTCCTGGGGGCCGAAGTGGTGCCGGTAACCTCGGGCCGGGGGACGCTGAAGGACGCAATGAACGATGCGTTGCGCGACTGGGTCACCAATGTGCGCGACACGTTTTACTGCATCGGAACGGTTGCGGGGCCGCATCCTTACCCCGCGATGGTACGCGACTTCCAGGCCATCATCGGCAAGGAGACCAGGGCGCAGTTGCACGAGGCCGAGGGCCGGCTTCCCGATACGATCATTGCGGCTATCGGTGGCGGTTCGAATGCTATGGGGCTGTTCTATCCGTTTCTCGACGATCCGACGGTTCGCATCATCGGTGTCGAAGCCGGCGGAAAGGGCGTGGACGAAAAGATGGCGCATTGCGCCAGCCTGACCGGCGGACGCCCCGGCGTGCTGCACGGGAACCGCACCTATCTTCTGCAAGACGACGATGGCCAGATTCTGGAGGGGTTCTCGATCTCGGCCGGCCTCGACTATCCGGGAATCGGGCCTGAACACGCCTGGCTCCACGAGACCGGACGCGCCGAGTACGTTGCCATTACCGATGCCGAGGCGTTGGAGGCCTTCCAACTTTGCTGCGCACTCGAGGGGATCATCCCGGCGTTGGAACCGAGCCATGCCTTGGCGCATGTGATGAAGATCGCCCCCGATCTGCCCGAGGACCATTTGCTGGTGATGAACATGTGTGGGCGGGGCGACAAGGACATCTTCACAGTCGCGAAGCATCTGGGCTTCGACATGAAGGTCTGACCGTCACGACGCATGCGAAACGGGCTGGCTCAAGCGTATTCGGTCACTGAATGAAACGCCGCTCCAGTCGGATTAGACGCATATTTTAGCTAATCCCGCGCTGCGAGCGTAGGGAAAGCTGGCTAAAGTGTACGACGGACTTCGGCCGGAGGACCGTCGGAGAATGTGACCATGCACAGACCGCCCGGCATTGCCGGTGCAACGCTCATTTATGGGAAAGGCGAGCGATACCCGGATTTGATCCTGGCGCTCCAGTTCTTGCTGGACGATCTGCGCCGTGACGGTCGGCAGATTAGCGGCGTGCGGCTTGCGGGCGACAGCTTGCGGTTGCGTGTCGAGGATTTCGAACTCGCCGCGTCGCTTGCGTCGAGGCCTCTGCCGGTCGCGGCCTTCAACGGTGTGCTGCGTCCTGAATTGGTAAGTGGTGCTGAAGGCGACTGGACCCATGACTTGGCCCGCGGACGGTTGCTTCATGCGATCCGGCATCACCGCCAGGCTCTGGGTGTCCTGTTGCGTGCGAGATGGTCGGGGAAAGGGGCAGATCCCGAAGGAACGCTCGACCTTTCTGCGGAATGCAGAACCGTTGTCAGCGCGCTGGTGGAAGCCGCGCCCCCGCAGTTCGTGTTGTGGCAGGCGAACGGGGTGCTGTTTACGCTCGCCGAGTTTCAGAAGGTGACGCAGCGACGCCTGGACGCGCCCGGTGATCCCATCAGCGCCATCCATCCTAAACCGACCCCAATCGCACGTGTTCAACGGCCGTTGATGCCGGATTGGACTAAAGCCAGCGACGGCCCTGCGGACGAGACAGGATCGGAACGGTCCCAGGCAGGTGTGTCCGAAAGTGCTTCGCTGCCCGTTCCAGTAGCTGGCCTGAATTCTCCGCGAGACCGTTTCTCGCGCGCGCTGAATCGATCCGTCGGAAACATGTTTCGGCGGGCCCAGAGCCGGCAGCGCCCCACAGAACTGCCCGGTCTGGCACGAAGCGAGCGCCGTCTCGCCCGCGCATTCGACCGTGCATCCGCCGGCGTGAACTTTGAAGGGCAGAACCACGTGCAGCGCCGTCGCCTCCGGCTTCTTGGATGTGCGGTTCTCACGGCTTCGCTTCTGATCATCCTGCCGCCGCTCGCCGGGAACTGACGCTGTAGCATTTCGATTAATTGGGGGCCGGGGCGTTGCGGACTTGCGCACTGACCCGACTGGGCTTACGCAAAGCGCAGTCTCGCAACTGACCGGAGGAACCCATGTCCAGACCGAAAATCGCGCTCATTGGCGCAGGGCAGATCGGCGGCACGCTCGCGCATCTCGCTGCGATGAAGGAACTTGGCGACATTGTCCTCTTCGACATCGCCGAGGGCATCCCTGATGGCAAGGCGCTCGACATCGCGGAATCAGGTCCGGCGGAGGGCTTCGACGCGGCCTTGAAGGGAACCAATGACTACGCCGACATCGCTGGCGCCGAGGTCTGCATCGTCACAGCCGGTGTGCCGCGCAAACCGGGAATGAGCCGTGATGACCTGCTTGGCATCAACCTCAAGGTGATGAAGGCTGTAGGCGAGGGCATCAAGGCGCATGCGCCCGAAGCGTTCGTAATCTGCATCACCAATCCACTTGACGCGATGGTCTGGGCGCTGCGCGAGTTTTCGGGCCTGCCGCACAACAAGGTCGTGGGTATGGCCGGTGTGCTCGATTCGGCACGCTTCCGGCATTTCCTGTCGCTCGAGTTCAATGTCTCAATGCGGGATGTCACGGCCTTTGTTCTCGGGGGGCACGGCGACACGATGGTGCCCTTGGTGCGTTATTCCACGGTCGCCGGCATCCCACTTCCCGATCTCGTTTCCATGGGCTGGACCACACAGGAACGACTGGATGGGATCGTCCAGCGCACGCGCGACGGCGGGGCCGAGATCGTGGGTCTGCTGAAGACGGGATCGGCCTTTTACGCGCCCGCCACCTCTGCGATCGAGATGGCGGTGGCGTACCTGAAGGATCAGAAACGACTCTTGCCTTGTGCCGCTTGGTGCAAAGGCGAATTTGGGTTGAATGGCCTTTATGTTGGCGTGCCCACGATCATCGGGCGCGGTGGAATCGAGCGGATCGTGGACATCAAGCTCACCTCGGATGAGCAGAAGATGTTCGACAGCTCGGTCGAGGCGGTGCGCGGTCTCGTCGACGCGTGCAAGGGAATCGACTCATCGCTTGCATGAGCGCTAGGATCAGCGACTTGAACCGGACAACGGCGGCCAAACGGCCGCCGTTATCCTTTCTGGCCCTACCGTTTGGAGCCGCGATTCGAGACAGGTTGGACCTCTGCGAAGCGAATGCGGAGATCGCCGCAGAAATTATGTGAAAAAAATCAGCGCCTTGTTCAGCCTGACGTTGGGTCAGAGAGAAAACCTCGTCGATTCCGTGTCTTTTTCTCTTGCGTGGTTTGTTTGGATTGCCTAGATAGCGCTTCACCGGCGGGGACGATGGTTCGGTCGGGAGTTGAGCTGGCCCTTGTTGGTTGGTTTGGCGTTTTCCTGGAGATGGG
>SLKW01000327.1 GCA_007134405.1 Paracoccaceae bacterium | reverse complement strand
CTGCGCGCCGACAGCCCGCACCGGTTGACATCTGCAGGTATCGAACGGCTCGAGGGCGAGGGGTTGAGCACGGTCGTCGACCTGCGCACCCAGGCCGAATTGGAGGCGATGCCAAACCCTTTCGCCGACCGGCCGGGCGTGACCTACCTCCACCAACCCGTCTTCGAGGAACTCGCGCCGCTCAATCTGGCGAATATCGACTTCAACGACGGCGACCCCTTGCTGGATTTCTACCGCAGCGCGCTCGACGAACGGCACGAGGCGCTGCGCGAGATCCTGATCATGATCGCCGGTGTGCCCGAGGGCGCGGTCATGTTCCACTGTACGGTCGGGAAGGACCGCACCGGTATCGTTGCGGCGCTGCTTCTGGGCCTCGCCGAGGTTGCGCCCGAGGATATCGTGGCCGACTACGCCATGACCGGGCCCTTGATCGGCACGCTGGTTGCCGAATTTCTCGAAAGCTCCCGTGCCCGGGGCGACGATGTGGAAAAATACTCTCGCCTGCTGGCGGCCCCCGCCGAGACCATGCAGTCGGCGCTCGGGCATATCGAGACGCGCTATGGGTCTGCCGTGGGATATCTCACGCATATCGGGGTGCCGCCCGGCGACCGCTCGGCGCTTCTGGACCGGCTGCGCGGCGTGCTGGCGCACACGAGGGACAGGCAACAGGGCTGACGCTCGCCACCTGTCGCCGGGCGCGCCGTAGGCTACGGACGCAGGGATGCCTTAGCGCTCGAAGAAGTCTTCCTCGGCGTCGGTCACGTCGATGCCCAAGGACTCCAGGCCTGATTCGAGGTTTTCCGCAAGATGCGGCATGCCGAGCAGGTAGTCTGCCGTGGGCGTGGTCGCCTCGGCATAGGCCGTGGACACAGCCTCGTCATAATCCTCGGGTTCGAAGGCCCCGCGCCCGATCCATGCAATGGCGGTCAGATGCGCCTTCTCGTCCTCGTTCAGCCCTTCGATGAAGGCGCGCAACTCCGCAGCGCGCCGTGTCTCACGGGCCTGAAAGACGATATGGACCACCTTCTTGATGCTGATTTCGGGCGACATCGGCTTCTCCTTCGAAAGTCAGTGTCACCCGTGCGGGCCGTCTGCGCAAGCGAAACCGTGCGTAAACGGCCCGATGGGCGGGCGGTAGCCTGTGGCCTGATCAGACGTCGAACTTGACGCCCTGCGCCAGCGGCAGCGCGTCGGAATAGTTCACGGTGTTCGTCGCGCGGCGCATGTAGCCCTTCCACGCGTCGGAGCCCGATTCGCGGCCACCCCCGGTCTCCTTCTCGCCGCCAAAGGCGCCGCCAATCTCGGCGCCCGAGGGGCCGATGTTGACGTTGGCGATGCCGCAGTCGGAATGCTGCAGAAAGGCCTCGGCCTCGCGCACGTTCAGCGTGAAGATGCAGGACGACAGCCCCTGCGGCACGGCGTTGTGCATCGCGAGCGCGTCGTCGAACTCCGCATAGCGCATCACATAAAGGACGGGTGCGAAGGTTTCCTCGCGCACGACCTCGGTCTGATCCGGCATCTCCACCAGCGCTGGCGCGACATAGGCGCCGCCAAGCCCGGTATCCACCGGGTCGCCGCCATGGACCGTGCCGCCATCGGCCTTCGCCCGCTCCAGCGCCTTGCCCATCCGGTCGCGCGCGGCGGCGTCGATCAGCGGGCCGACCAGGGTGCCCGGCTTGCGCGGGTCGCCCACGGGCAGGCTGGAATAGGCTTTCTTCAGCTGCGCGATCAGATCGTCCGCGATGCTCTCATGCACGATCAGGCGGCGCAGCGAGGTGCAGCGCTGCCCGGCGGTGCCGACGGCGGAAAAGACAATGGCGCGCACCGCCATCTCCAGATCGGCCGAGGGCGCGACGATCATCGCGTTGTTGCCGCCCAGTTCCAGGATCGACCGGCCGAACCGCTCGGCGACCTTGGGACCCACGATCCGGCCCATGCGCGTCGATCCGGTGGCCGACACCAGCGGGATGTCGGGCGCGGTGACCAGCGCCTCGCCCTGCGCGGCCCCGCCGATGACCAGCTGCACCAGTCCTTCGGGGGCGTCGTCGCCAAAGCGCGCCATCGCGCGTTTCACGATCTCCATGCAGGTCATCGCCGTCAGCGCCGACTTGTCCGACGGTTTCCAGATCACCGGATCGCCGCAGACGAGCGCGAGCGCGGTGTTCCACGACCAGACCGCGACCGGGAAGTTGAAGGCGGTGATCACCGCGCAGGGGCCCAGCGGGTGCCAGGTTTCGCGCATCACGTGGCCCGGCCGCTCGCTGGCGATGGTCAACCCATAAAGCTGGCGCGAGAGTCCCACGGCGAAGTCGCAGATGTCGATCATCTCCTGAACTTCGCCGAGGCCCTCGGAGGTGATCTTGCCGGCCTCCAGCGTGACCACCGCGCCCAGTTCGTCCTTGGCGTTGCGCAACTCTTCGCCGATCAGGCGCACCAGTTCGCCGCGGCGCGGCGCGGGCACCTTCCGCCAGGCGGCAAAGGCCTCGTTGGCGCGTTTGCGGATCGCGGGGATTTCGTCGAGCGGGGTCTCGCGCACCTTCGCCACTTCGGCCCCGTCGATCGGCGAGTGGATGGCGAGCGTGCCGCCGGTCAGGTCCTCGGCCTTCAGTCCGGCGGCCTTGAGCACATCAGCATGGGTCATCGGGTCAGTCTCCTTTGTTCGTGACGCGGCCGCGCTGGTTGTCCAGTCCCATCGAAACGAGGATCGGCGCGGCTTTCTGGCGGTCCTGGAAATCGGTCTTCGATTGCATGCCCCTCCACTGACACAGGATCAGCGATTGCGCCACCGCCCCGCCGAGTGTCGTGCCCGGCCCGGTGACAATGAAGACTTCAGGGGCGAATTCGCGCGCCGCGGTGCGGATGGCGCGGGTGAAGTCGTAGCTCTCGGTGACCTGGTGGCCAAGGGTGTAGTCGTGCAGCGCATCGCGGTCGGTGGCACCCGGCCACCAGATCGCGCCGCGCCCGTCGATCAGCGGCAATCGGGGCTGGCCGAAAAGGTCGGTACCCAGCCGCGCCCGCCCGGCTTTAGCCACCGGGGCCTGCAATCCGGTGTGGAATGCGGCGTGATTGGCCAGCCGCATCGGAAAGCGCCCCTGCACCGGCGGCACCTCGGCCTCGAAGGCGGCGAGCCCCGCCTCGTTGCCCGCCAGCACCAGCATGCCGCCCAGGTCGATCGACAGGCGCAGCACATGGTCCGCGCGTGCGCCAATCTCGTCCACCTGCGCCTGAAGCTCGGCCTTGCGCAACGGATCGTCTTGCCAGTCCTCGGCCACGAACGGGTAGATGAGCTGCCCGCCGATCAGGTGCTCCTGCATCAGCGTGCCCATCGTGTTGACGACCTCGAAGCCCCCCTCGGGCGACAGCGCGCCGGCGCAGGCCAGCGCCGAATACCAGCCCATCGAATTGCCGGTCACCGCCACCACCTCGACGCCCCGCAGCGCCTGGAAATCCGCCAGCGTGCAGGCATAGATCAGCGCCGAGGCATTGTCGCCGCGCGTGTGCTTCGCCACCGAATACCGCGCCGAGGCATCGAGCGCCGACAGCGTCTCCTGCCCCAGTGCCGCGCGCCGCCGGTCGAACCCGGCGATCAATTCGGCCTTGTCGGCATGGTGCCGCTTCAGATAGCCCAGTTCGGCCTTCGTATAGGTGCCCCGACCCGGGCAGATCACCACCGCTGTCGTCATTTCCGCCCCACCAGGTCCCGCGCCGCCCG
>SLKW01000284.1 GCA_007134405.1 Paracoccaceae bacterium | reverse complement strand
TCGACGATGGCGGAACGCGGGTCGTTCGTGAAATCGCACGACACCAGCGGGCGGGACTCGAAGCCTAAGATCCCCTTGAGCGGGCCCTCGGCCGCCGCGCGGAACAGCGCGTTAACCTCGTCCTCGGTCGTTTCGCGCTCCAGTTCGAACACGCAATCGGTCAGCGAGGCATTAAGCAGCGGCACCCGAACCGCGTGCCCGTTCAGCCTGCCCTTCAGTTCGGGATAGATCAGCGTGATCGCGGTGGCGCTGCCCGTCGTCGTCGGGATCAGGTTCATCAGAGCGGATCGAGCGCGGCGCATGTCCTTGGCCGGACGGTCGACGATGGTCTGGGTGTTGGTCACGTCATGGATCGTGGTGATCGACCCGTGGCGGATGCCGATCGCCTCGTGGATGACCTTGACCACGGGCGCGAGGCAGTTGGTGGTGCAGCTTGCCGCGGTGACCAGATGGTGCTGCGTGGGATCGTAGAGGTGATGGTTCACGCCGTAGACTAGGTTCAGCGCGCCGCCATCCTTGACCGGCGCGCTGACGGCAAGCTTTTTCACCCCGGCGTCGAAGTAGGGGGCGAGTTTCGCCGCGGTCTTGAACACCCCCGTGCAATCGACGACCAGATCGACGCCCATCTCGGCCAACGGCAAACCCTCGATGCGTTTCTCATTCGTCAGGCGGATGCGCTGGCCTCCCATCAGCAGCGCGCCGATATCGTGGGAAACAGGCGTCCGCCACCGCCCGTGGACGCTGTCAAATTCCATCAGCAGCGCATGTTGCTCGGCGTCGCCGACCGGGTCGTTCAACAGCACGACCTCGCCCCCCGCGCCGCTGTCGATCAGATCACGGAGTATCAGCTTTCCGATCCGGCCAAGGCCATTGAGGGCGATACGGGGCATTTGTCGGCCTTCCTATTGGAACAAGTCATGGTACCTTCCGGCTCACGACGACGCATGGCACGGCTGGCAATTGACCGCTAGATGTTCGAAAGATCGTTTTTGCGACCGCGATGCGTGAAAACACATGTTCGGCGGCGGCTCTCTGAGTGCGCTTTCCGTCACGGGCCGGGAGGACCATCGTCCGGGTCCGATCGTCTGAGATCGCAAGCGTCAAGCCACTCTCCTCCTCAAGCAGTCAAACCGGGGACTCGGCCGGGGCTTTGACATCGGCATGGACCCCGCCGGACCCGCCGTTCTTCAACCCCGACGCGATCGAGGCACTCGACGGTAGATGCCCTCGCCGAAGACGGTGCATAACCCACGCTTAGGCCACTCGCTGGACTGCGGCGGAATGATGCGTATGCACCGGGAGGTTTTGCTCGGCGCCGCAAATGAAGGGAACAATTGGGGTCACATCTCGTTTAGTCCCCATCTGAAGAACCGGTGATCCCCAGTCACCGTGGAACCACCGGCCAGACGGTGTCCATACCAATGGTGACCGCTGCGACCGGCAACCGGAGCAAGTAAATGAGCAAACATCCAGAGACCGAGAGAGGCGGCCCGACGACACGATCGTCAGGCGAAGGCCTCAAGGAGTCGAAAGAAACCCTCGCCAAAGGCGGCGAGCAGATGAAGGACGAAGCCGCGCGCGCGACCGCCGAGGTCCGGCAGCAGGGCTCCGAGTTGGCCTCCACCGCGATGAAGCAGGCGGAAACCTACGCCTTCGAGCGGAAAGAGGCCGGCGCCCAGCATGTCGAGAACTTCGCGCGCGCCGTGGAGCGGGCGGCCGACGAGCTTGAGGAGAGTTCGCCGGAACTGGCGCAATACACGCACAGCGCCGCGTCGACCGTCAACAGGTTCTCGGACACCCTGCGCCAGAGCAACATGCGCGAGCTGCTCGACGAGGCGAACGATTTCGCCCGCCGCGAACCCGCGCTCTTCTTCGGCGCGGCGATCGTTGCCGGGATGGCCCTCTCCCGTTTCTTGAGCAGCAGCCCGGAGCGCGGCGATACGACCGAGACTTCGCGCCACGCCGGATCACCGGCGACGGCGACACCCTCAGGGAGGCACGCATGAGACACGAAAAGAGCATCCCCGACCTTTTCACCGACATGATCGAGCATCTGTCGACGCTCTTCCGCAAGGAGGTTCAACTCGCCAAGACCGAGGCGAGCGAAAAGGTACAGCAGGCAACGAACGCGCTTATCTACATGGCGATAGGCGGGGTTCTGGCGCTCGCGGCGCTGATCGTCTTGCTGTTCGCGATAGCGGCTTTCCTGGTTGCAGCGGGCGTGGAAGAACAGTGGAGCCTGCTGATCGTCGGCGGCGTCGTTGTCCTGATCGGGCTCGGCGTGCTGTGGAAGGGCATGAACGACCTCAAGGCAACCAATCTGAAGCCGAACCGCACGGTCAACCAGTTGAGCGCCGATGTGCGCACGGCCAAGGAGCAAGTATGATGGCAGAGAACAAGCAGCCAGGCACCGGCGGTGCGCAGACATCGCAGACGGCGCCGAAGTCGACGCCGCTCACCTCGACACGCTCGCGCGACGAGATCGAGCGCGACATTCAGAAGATGCGCGAAGGGAATGACACCTCCAGCACGCAGCCCGATCCGGCAACCGTAAAGGAGCGGACGCGAGAGGATGCCGAAGCCCATCGCACGGCGCATGCCGGCGGCAAGGAAGCCCAAACGCCCCGCGCCGCACATGACCCCGGGCGCGGCGCAGCGCCGACCAGGCGCCACGAGGACGACGACTACCGCGACCGGCGGGAGACGCGGCGTCGCTATGACGACGACGATCGCGACAAGTCCAGCGCCGAACTGGAGCGCGAGGTCGAACGCGAACGGCATGAGCTGACGCGCACGCTCGACCAAATCCGCGCTCGAGTGTCGCCGGGACAGATCATGGACCAGGCCGTTGAATATGCGCGCGATGCGGGGGGCGGTGAGTTCGTGCGCAATCTCGGACGCTCGGTCCGCGACAATCCGGTGCCGGTCGTGCTGGCTGGCGTCGGGCTCGGGTGGCTGATGATGGCGAGCAACTCGCACAGCGCATCGTACCGCTACCCATCGGACGGTCGGATGTCTGACGGCCGGACGACTGGCGACCGGATGTCCGGCATGCGCGGACGGGCTTCCGACATGGGGCACGAGATCTCGGACCGCGCCAGCCAGGCGGCGGATACGGCCTCTGGCATGGCGTCCTCGGCAAAGGACGGGCTGCATCGCGCAACCGACCGGGCATCAGCCGCCTACGGCTCGGCCACTGACCGCGCGTCGGCGGCCTACGATTCGGCGAGTGAAACCGGCAGCGCCGTCGCGGGCCGGGCGCGCGACACGATGCAGCAAACAGGCGAGGCCGCCCGCACTTCAATGCAACATGCGTCCGAATATGCGCACGACGCCCGCGACAGCGTGCAGCGCAACTTCTCGCGGATGGCCGAGGAGCAACCGTTGGCCCTGGGCGCGCTCGGGATCGCCGTCGGTGCGGTGATCGCGGCCATGCTCCCATCGACGCGGATCGAGAACCGGCTGATGGGCCAGGCGAGCGATCGGCTGAAGGAGGACGTGAAGGACTCTGCCGAGCGGCAGTACCATCATGCCCGCGAGGTGGTCGAGGAGACCGCCGAAGACATCTCGAAGGAGTTCGAGTCGCGCGGCATGTCGGCGGAGGCGGCCTCCAGCGCCGCAGTCGGCGCCACACGCAAGGCCAGCGACGCGGCCAAGGACATCGTCCAAGGCGCGAAGTCCGAAGTTGAGAGGGAGACCGACGACACGAAGGGCACACG
>SLKW01000028.1 GCA_007134405.1 Paracoccaceae bacterium | reverse complement strand
GTCGTGGTTTCCCAGCGCCAGATGAACCGGCAGCGGAAAATCCGCGAGCATGTCCTGAAGCAGCCGATAACTTTCGGCATCGCCGCGGTCGGTGAGATCGCCACTGAGAATTGCGAATTCCGGTCGTTCCGGCATCCGGCTGACCGCTTCGCCGATGCGCGTCATCAGCCCGGCCTTTCTTGGCGCGTTCGCCGGCGACAGATGGAGATCGGTCAGGTGCAGAAATCGCGTCATGGCATGAGGCCCCCCGCGGCCAGAAGGGCCCTCGTGTACTGTGCCCGCGGGGCAGAGATCAAGGCGGCGGTCGGCCCCGCCTCGATCGCCTGGCCAGCGCGCATGACAAGCACATCATCGGCGAGGCAGGCGACGACCGGCAGGTCATGGCTGATGAAGACCATCGCCAGGCCCAGGTCCTCCTGCAGGTCCATCAGAAGGTTGAGGATCTGCGCCTGAACCGAGACGTCGAGCGCCGACACCGCCTCGTCTGCGACAAGAAGCGCGGGGCGGGTCACAATGGCGCGGGCAATGGCGATACGCTGGCGCTGCCCACCCGAAAACTCGTGCGGATACTTGCTGCCGTCTTGCGGGCGCAGGCCAACCTGGCTCAGTGCCTCGTCGACACGGCGCCCGATCTCGCCCGCGCCGGTGGCGCGCAGGGGTTCGGCTATGGACCAGGAAACGGTGTGGCGCGGGTCGAGCGAGCCCCAGGGATCCTGGAACACCATCTGAAAGCGTCGCCGCAGAAGCCGCAGCTCGGCCGAGGACAGCGCGTGCAGGTTCTTCCCGTCGAACAGCACCTCGCCCTCATCGGGGGCCTCGAACGCCATGATGAGCCGCGCAAGCGTGGACTTTCCCGAACCGGATTCACCGACGATGCCCAGGGTCCTGCCACGTTCGAGCGTGAAGCTCACATTCTCGATGGCGGTCAGGACGGGGCCCCGGCGCAGGATCGAACTGCGCGGCATGCGGTACCGGCGCGTGACGGCGCGGACTTGCAGAAGCGCGTTCATGCCCTTCCTCCGAGAAGGTGACAGGTGGCGATCCGGTTGCCCGATACGCGGTGCGGCTCGGGCCGAACGCGCGCGCAATGCGGCAGTTCCACCGGACACCGGCCGGAAAACCGGCAACCGGCAGGCAGTGCCGAAAGCGGCGGCACCGTCCCCGGGATCGTCGGCAAGCGCTTGCGTCGCCCATCGGGGCCACGGCCCGGCGTCTCGCCGCCGATCCCGGGGCGGGCGCCCAGCAGGCCTTTCGTATAGGGATGCTGCGGATCCTGCAGCACCTGGGGGGTCGGTCCGGTCTCGATCACCTCGCCGCCGTACATGACTGCGATCCGCTCGGTGGCGCGGGCAACGGCGGCGAGGTCATGGCTGATGAAAACCAGCGCCATTTGACGGCTCGCGGCGAGATTGACCAGAAGGTCGATGATTCTGAGCGCCACATGCGCATCGAGCGCCGTGGTCGGTTCGTCGGCGATCAGCAGCGACGGATCGCAGGTCAGCGCCAGGGCAATCAGCACCCGCTGACGTTGCCCGCCCGAAATCTCGTGCGGGTACTGGCGCAGCCGGGCCTCGGGGTCGGGGATGCCCACCTCGGCAAAGAGCTCGAGCGTGCGGTCGCGGGCGGCGGCCCGACTCAGGCCCAGATGGACCTGCAGTGGCTCCATCACCGTCTCGCCCAATCGCTGCAACGGATTCAGCGCCGCCATGGGCTCCTGGAAGATCATCGCCACCTTTCGGGCACGATGTCGCCGCCAAACGCGTTCCGAGGCACGAGCGAGTTGCGCGCCATCGAGTGCAATGGCGCCCTCGACCCGCGCCGCGTCTGGGACCATGCCCATCATCGTCAGTCCCAGCATCGACTTTCCGGAACCCGACTCGCCCACGATGCCCAGCCGCTCGCCGCGCGCGATGGAGACGCTCACGTCGCGCAGCGCATATGCCGCACCGAATCCAACCGAAACGCCCTTCAGGTCCATCATGCCTGACGGCTCCGCGTGAGTCGCGGATCGGTGAGGTCGCGCAGCGCATCACCGAGAAGCGAGAAGCCGAGAACCGCCGCCATGATGCACAGCCCGGGATAGATCGCGAGCTGCGGCGCCATGAACATCAGAGTTTGCGCCTCTGACAGCATCCGCCCCCAGGAGGGCGACGGCGGCTGCGCGCCCAGGCCGAGATAGGACAGCGCCGCCTCGGCCAGGATCGCGATGGCGAATTCGATGGTCGCCTGCACGATCACCGGCGCGGCCACGTTGGGCAGGATATGATCGCGCGAGATGGCGAACTTCCCCCGCCCCGCGGCGCGGGCGGCAGCGACGTAGTCGCGGGTCCAGATGACGTTCGCGGCACCCCGCGTGACGCGGGCGAAGACGGGGATATTGATGAAGGCGATGGCCAGCACCGCCACCCAGAGCGAGGGGCCAAAGACCGCCGAGAGCATGATCGCGAAAAGCAGCGCGGGAAAGGCGAAGCCGATATCGGCGATGCGCATGATAAGGTCTTCGACCCAGCCGCCAATGGCCGAGGCGAGAAGCCCGAGTGCCACGCCGATGGACCCGCCCATCAGGACCGCGATCAGCGCCACGGTCATCGAATTGCGCGCCGCCACCATCAGTTGCGAGGCGATATCCCGGCCCAGCTGGTCGGTGCCCAGAAGATGGATGTCCGAGGGCGGCGCGAAACGGTCGCGCATGTTCATCTGTGCGTATTCGTGCGGCGTCCAGACCAGCGAAAGCGCGGCCATGCCGACGACGAGCACCACCAGGGCCGCGCCGAGCACCAGGTTCGGGGTCAGGAGGCGGGTCATGCGCGCGCCTTTAGCCGCGGATCGATCATCACGTAGACCACGTCGACCAGGAAGTTGACCGTCACAACAATCACGGCAAAAAGCGTCACCAGCGCCTGAACGAGCGGCAGGTCGCGGTTTGCGATGGCCTGAAAAACCAACCGGCCCAAGCCCGGCAGGTAGAAGACATTCTCGATGATAATGGTGCCGGTGATCAGCGTGGCGAATTGCAGCCCGACGATGGTGACGATGGGCACCAGCGCGTTGGGCAGGACATGACGCCAGAGAATGCGCTGACGCGGATAGCCCATGGCGCGCGCGGTGCGCACGTAATCCAAGCGCATGACCTCCAGCGCCGAAGAGCGCGTGACGCGCGCCAGCACGGCGGCCTGGACCACGGTCAACGCGGCGATCGGCAGGATGAGCGAGCGGATCGCGGCCACCGGGTCCGACCAGCCCGGGAAGCCGCCAGGTGGCAGCCACTGGAGATGCACGGCGAATAGCAGGACCAGAAGCATCGCAAGCCAGAAGGAGGGGATCGCGATACCGATCTGGCTGATAAACATGACCCCCCAGTCGCCTGCCTTGCGGTGGTTCGCAGCCGCGCCGACACCCATCGCCAGCGCCAGGATGATCGTCGCGACCATGCCGCCGACCGCAAGCGACAGTGTCAGCGGCAAGCGCTCCAGCACCAGTTCACTGACCGGCACCCGGTAGGCGTGACTGGTGCCGAAGTCGCCCCGGATCGCGTCGGCTACCCAGTTAAAATAGCGCACGATCAGCGGCTCGTGGAGGCCCAACTGGATTCGCAGCGCCTCGAGCGCGGCCTCCGATGCCTCGATCCCCAGGATGGTCAGCGCCGGGTCGCCGGGCAGGACGTTCATCACCGCGAAGACGACAACAGTTATGGTGAGCAACGTGAGTGCGAAGCCGATGGTCCGGCGCAGAAG
>SLKW01000237.1 GCA_007134405.1 Paracoccaceae bacterium | reverse complement strand
TGCGGCGCAGGGGGCGATGACGCCGATGCCCCGCCCCGGTCGCCGTCGTCGGGGCTTCATCGTGAGAAAAACACGCAAACACTCCGCCTCGGCCGCGCACAACCGGGGCCGTGGCGCGCCACGCAGAAGTAAACGGGATCCTTCCGCAGCGGGCGGAACTGCCATACGCTTGCCATACGCGTTCTGGCACTCCGGCGACGGGGGCATGGCGCACCTCCGACACCGGGTCGCGATCGCGCACCTCAACCGCGCGCGAAGCGAAACAGCGCCGATGCGCCCCATCCGGCCAGAAGCGCGATGGCCAGCGCCAGAAGCCCGTAGCCCAGCGGCTGGTCATAGGCCAATGTGTGAAGCCAGCGCTCAAGCCCTTCTTTTCGAACGAAAATCGCGTTTCGATACTGATGCACGACGCCGCCCCCGCGCACCAGGTACATGCGTACCGTATAGGCACCCTCGGTCAGGTTCGCCGGCAGCCGGGCGGAGACCCGAAAGAGCGTCTCCCTGTCCAGATAGACCCAGCGCTCCAGCGTCTGAAGCTGCCCCGCCTCGGCCCGCAATCGAATGAGCGCCTGTGTAAACGCCTCCCGATCCGCCACATCCCCAATCGCCTGATCCGACCGGATCGCGTGCAGGGGCGAGATCCTGTGGTAGGCATCCTGTTCGGGATCGAGGATGTCGCGCAGCGGCGCCGTCGTGGCGACGGCATAGAAACTTGGCACCGATGCCATCTGCACTGATTCAACATTGACCCAAATGCCGAGCCGGCGCGCTTTGCGCCAGACCACCACGGGTTGCGGCGGGCCTTCGATCGTGACGATGATGTCGAAGGGCGGCTCGGCATCGTGGCGCGGCGCGTCGCGGCGGATCGCGCCGAAAATCAGGATTTCCGAGCCAGCGAAGTTCAGTGTCAGCTGCACGCGGTTATGGCTCAGCCCGCCGATGATCTCGGTCGCCTGTGCCGGCCCGGCGACCAGCAAGAGCAAGGAAAGAAGAAGCGCCCTCATCCGTGCCGCCCCGGGATCATGGTGGAGTAAAGCTCGTCCGGCTCGATCAGCAGGTCGAAGGCGATCTTGCCCGCCACCGCCAGGACAACGAGCGCCAGCAGGATGCGCAACTGCTCGGCCTTCAGCTTCAACCCGGCCTGCGTCCCGAGTTGCGCGCCGATCACGCCGCCGATGATCAGAACGAAGGCCAGCAGGATATCCACCGATTTCGACGTCACCGCATGCATGACGGTGGTAAAGCCCGCCACGAAGATGATCTGGAAAAGCGAGGTCCCGATCACGACCTTGGTCGGCATGCCCAGAAGATAGATCATCGCCGGAACCATGATGAAACCGCCGCCGACCCCCATGATCGCTGCCAGGATGCCGACCGAGGCGCCGACCGCAAGCGGTGGGATCACGCTGATATAGAGCCCCGACGTGCGGAATTTCATCTTCAGCGGCAGGTTATGCACCCAGTAGTGCTGATGCAGCTTGCGCCGCGGCGCGTTGGGGCGGCGGCTCCGCATCCAGGCGCGCGCACCTTCCTGCAGCATCAGGGCGCCGACAATGCCCAGAAAGACCACATAGGACAGCTGCACGACCAGGTCGATCTGCCCCAACCGGCTCAGAAGCCGGAATAGCCAGATGCCCAGCCCGGAGCCGATCAGGCCGCCGACCAGCAGAACCGTGCCCATCTTCAGGTCGACCGTCTTGCGCTTGAGATGCGCCAGAACGCCGGAGATCGACGAGGCGACGACCTGGTTGACCCCGGTCGCCACGGCGACGGCGGGCGGGATGCCGATGAAGAACAGAAGGGGCGTGATCAGGAACCCGCCGCCGACGCCGAACATGCCCGACAGGAACCCCACGCCGCCGCCGATGCCCAGAAGCGCTAGGGCATTGGCAGAGACCTCGGCGATGGGCAGGTAGATCTGCATAGCTCTTGATAGGTCAAAGCCGCGCCTCTGCGAAGGGGGCGGCGGTCAAATACGGGTGGCTGTTGCGCCGCTGCGGAGGGGGACTGGACCGGAAACCGGGCGTATGACCCGCGTATGCCAAACGTATGACAAACGTCGGACTCGCGTATGACTCCGGCGCGCGCCGTGTTGAGGGACCGGAAAGGTCGCGCGGGCACTCTGCCCCGATCCCGCCCGCAGCCGACAGGAGCGCCGATGACCCGCATGACCAAGGCCGAGGCCGCCGAGCGCGCCAGCTACCACCACCTGGCCGGGACGCTGACCGCGCTGGAGGCCGCGCTGAACGACGGGCTGACCGGCGGCGGTTTCATCCCCGAGGAATGGGCCGACATCGCCCAGGGCGCGCCCGATCCGAAACGCGACCGCATCACCCTTCGACTCGATGCCGATGTGGTGCGGTTCTTCCGGCTGATGGGGACGAACTACCAGGGCCGCATCAACCAGGTGCTGCGCGCCTTCATGCTGGCGCGGCTGGCGAAGGTGGTGCCGGGGCCCGAGGACGTGAGCTACCAGCCCTCGCGGCGGGAGCGCTACTACATGGGCGTGACCGAGTTCTTCGCCCAGGTGCAGTTGCAGAACCAGCGGATGGCGCAGGGCCGCAAATGCCAGCAGGAGGAGCTGAAGCTGCGCCGGATGCTGAGCCACCTGCTGGACGAGGAAATCGCCCTGAACCTGACGCCCGAGGAGCGGGCGATCCCGGAGGGGATGATCGAGGAGTTCTTGGGGTAGGGAGGCGGCGTGATACGCAAAGGCAAAGACCTAGTCTTGATCCGGCAAGACGCACTCTTCAATGACGAGTCGACGATGGCGTGCTGATTTCATTGAATGCCTGATGCCAGATACTCCAGTTTCTGCTACAGATGGTATTTATCCGTCGCCTCAGCTCAGTGGCGAAAATCTTTGGACTCAGTTCGAAACGCGCGATCTGGAGCATCAAAATGAAGACCTTCAGAATGAAGACACTCCAAGCTACTGCGGTTTGTGGATTCTTGATGGCTTTCGGTGCCTCTACAGCGTCCGCGTCTGTTTGTGATTGGAGACCCAGCCAGTTCTTTGGGACAGCGACTGCAACCGTCGCAGGCGGCGGCGCCGTAGCTCTCGGTACTGGCATGAAGGCTGCTGGGTTTTACACGCTCGTGAATGCGGGATCAGGCCTCACCATGCTCGGCACGACTATGGCAGGAGCCTCGGGCGCGGGCACCGTCGGGATCATTGCGGGGACCGGCGGTGTGATTGGCACGGTGGGCGCAATTCTTCTCACCCCCGTTACCGCTATTATTGGAGGGGGATTAGCAGTGGGCGGCGCAGGTTTTGAAGCCGCGTGTTACTTCACTGACGAGCGGATCACGGATTACTCCGAAGTTCTGGCGATTATGCAGCACCTCGACGAGAACCACAGTACCGAGCGCTTTCAACTCGTGAGGGGTATTCCTGGGCGGCAGGATGATGCCATCCGCGTTTGGAATCCTGAGACTGAGGAATTTGATCGTCACCTCGTGGCTGACCTTTACCTTGTGAACGGCCGGCTCTGGGCCAACCGTTCCTGGCGACGTGATCAAGATCTCGGACAGCTGCTTTTCGTGCAGCCGGCCGAATGATTGCACGCGCGTTAGGCGCTGGCCCAAGCGTGACGGATCCCGCAACCGGCTAACAGTGCCCGATTTGTCCCGCGACAAATCGGGCCGCGCCTGCCTGCCCCTTGGCAGGCGCGTTCGCGCCCGCCCAGGCAGGCGCGCCCCGATTGCGGGCGGCGGGCGTGGCCGAGGACCCCTCGCC
>SLKW01000076.1 GCA_007134405.1 Paracoccaceae bacterium | reverse complement strand
GCCTCGCAGATCGCCTCGGCGTCGATCGCGTCGGTCTTGCCTCGTTTAACATAGGGCTTCACGTAGCTCGCCGGCATCAGCCGGATGTCGTGACCGAGCTTTCGCAATTCGCGACCCCAGTGATGGGCGGACCCGCATGCCTCCATACCGACGACGCAGGGCGGCAGGGCCTCAAAGAATTGAAGAAGCTTCGCGCGCTTTACCGTCTTGTTGAAGATGACGCGACCGTTCGCAGAAATCCCGTGAACCTGAAAGACGTCCTTGGCCAAATCCAGGCCGATTGTTTTAACTGTCATTGGGTGGCTCCTCTCTTAGCAGTTGATGACAACTGCATTATGGCGCATCGCGACGCCGGGGGAGCAGGGGCCATCCACCTCATCCGCTTTGGGCCGGCCACCATGCTGCACCTGCAAAGGGGGACTCCATGCTGCGGTGTACGTGAATGACGCTGATGGGTTCTCCGCTGCGCCCGCACGGTCGCCTCCACTGCCGCAACCTTATCGAACGTCAGGAAAGGGCTCGGTGCAACCGTTAGTTCCGGCAGATGCTCGCTCCAACGAGCGGCTTGCTCGCCATTGCCTACTTCTGCTTTCTCATACTCGGTTTGGGCGCCCCAGCATCGCGATTGAGTCTCGCCGCACGGAGCCGGGCATCGTGCCGCCCTTGCCGGCGGCGTCCCAGCCTTCGAACACGATCACTGCGCTCTTGCCGATCCGCAGGTAGACCTGCTGGATCTGCGTGAGCCGGAGCTGGAGCGTCTTGAGCTGGCGCTTGTAAGCTGCCTTCGGCAGCGCCTTGCCGAGGTCAAGTGTCGCAAGCCGTCCGCTCCCGGCGTCGCTCGCCTCCCCGCGCATCTCTCGCATGCCCGTATGTCCCCCCGCCTGCCGCTTCGCCAACTGAACCATACGCTTGAACTCGGCGGAACGCGACGCAGAGATGGTCCCGGAACGCAATCCTACCCAGGCGTCGGATCAGGCCCGCGACACGTTGATGGATTGGGACAGCATTTCCGCGGGTGCTTGCGAGTCCATGAAGGCAACGTCATAGGCGTCCCGCCCGACCGCTATGACGGCCATGGTGTCGGCGCTGCCCATACCCGTCGCATCGACGAGGTGCCATTGCCCGCTTAGCCAGACCTCGGCGACTGCATGAAAGTCCGGCGGCGTTACATCCGGGCTGTAGACCGCCACCATCCGTGCCGGAATCTGCGCAGCTCGGACCATTGAGCACATGAGATGTGCGTAATCTCGGCATACACCTTGGCGTCCCGCAAATGTCTCAAGGACGTTGGTGTCGGCATCGGAGCTGCCGGGAACGTACGTCAGATTGGCCTCTATCCACTCCCGCATGGCAGCGACTTTCTGGCCTCCGGCAAACTGGGTGAAGCGCTTTTCCACGAAGGTCGCGAACTTGTCGGACTGGCAATAGCGCGACGGCCGCAAATACGGCGCGACCTCGCCCGGGATGAGGTGCAGCGGAGCAGCGTCGAGCGCGTCCAGTGCCCTGTTTGGTCGGGTGATGTCGATAAGCGCGCGATAGTTCAGGATCATTTCGGACCCAGGCAGGCAAGCCCAGATCCGCTCTCCGACACCAGCGTCACCCACGATGCGGTATAATTCTGCGTCTCCGAGATCCAAGTCCTCGTGCACGATCTCTTGTCCCTTCGCGTTCGCCGCCTCCAATGTAAGGAACACGGTGTTCGGCCGCGGAAAGCGGTAGTGCAATGCGACGTCAATCTGAATGCGCAAGTGGAGTCCTCTGTATGCCGGCATAACCGTGCGACGGTCACGCTTGAGCGATGGAAGGCTTTTCGGCTGAATACGCAGGCCGACAGGTCCATTTCCTCCGCATCGGCGACATTGCCCTGCTATTTTCGCTGCGGCAAGCGCGAACGGCCGGTCTGGGAATGCCGCCTGTAGACGCCGAACGGCAGTAGGGGGGCCGAACTTGCCGCTGCGCCTGCGAAGCGATCCATCTCGCTGCGTCCCGACCGAATGTCGCCGATGGGCTCAACTCGAGGGTTGCCAGCGTGGATAAACTCGAGAATTCCTTTCATAGGCGTTTTGCGATCTCTTCAAGCATCACCTCGGTCGCCCCGCCGCCGATGGCCTGCACTCGCGCGTCGCGGACCATGCGTTCGATCTCGGTCCCGGTCATGTAGCCGAAGCCGCCGTGGAACTGCTGGCAGTCGTACATGACCTTGTTGACCAGCTCGCCGCAGAGCGCCTTGATCGCCGAGACCTCGCGCACGCAATCGCGGCCGGCCTCCATGGCCACGGCGGTCTGGTAGATCAGCGCCCGCGCCGCCGCGACCTCGGCCCAGCGGTGGGACAGGCGTTGCCGGATCGCCTGCTTTTCCCAGAGTGTCGCGCCGAAGGCCTTGCGCTCCTTCACGTAGTCCAGTGTGATCTCGAGCGCGCGCTGCGCCTCGCCCATCGCCTGGGCGCCGAGGACGAGGCGCTCGTTCTGGAAATTCTGCATGATCGCGTAGAAACCACCGTGGATCTCGCCCAGCACCTGATCGGAAGGAACGCGCACATCCTCGAGCACCAGCTCCGCGGTGTCCGAACTACGCCAGCCCGACTTGTCCAGCTGGCGGGCAACCGAAAGACCGGGCGCGCCCTTCTCGACGATGAACATCGTCGTCCCGCGCGAGGACTTCGCCTGCATGTTCGTCCGCGCGGCGACGAAGTAGAGGTCCCCGAGCACGCCGTTGGTGATGTAGAGCTTGCGCCCGTTGATCACCCAGTGGTTGCCGTCGAGCCGCGCCTGGCTGCGGATGCCGCCGACGTCCGATCCGGCATCGGGTTCGGTCACCGCAACCGCGGTGATCGTGCGCCCGGCGATGATGTCGGGCATGTAGCGCGCGATCTGGTCGGGCGTCCCGGCATTGGCCAGATGCGGCGAGGCCATGTCGGTGTGCACCAGCGCGGTGATCGCGAAGCCGCCGCAGCCGGAACGGCCGAGTTCCTCGGCAAAGATGACGGTGGCCAGCGTATCCATCGCCGCGCCACCATGGGCCTCCGGGTAGCGGATGCCCAGAAAACCCAACTCGCCCATCCGGCGCAGCACCTCGCGCGGGATCTTACCCGCTTCTTCCCAGGCGGCGGCGTGGGGGCGCACCTCGTCCTCGATGAAGCGGCGCAACTGGTCACGGAAGATGCGGTGCTCGTCGGTCAGGAAGGGCATGTCGGTCATGTGGGGGTGTCCTCAAGCGGGGTCAGGCGGGCGAGTAATGCGCCGGCGGGCGCGGTCGATCCCGCCGCATGCGGTAATTCGGAGAGTACGCCGTCGCAGGGCGCGGTCAGGGTCTGCATCAGTTTCATCGCCTCGAAGACCAGAACCGGATCGCCCTGTTGTAGCCGGGTGCCCGGCGGGTGCAGCAACTCGACCAGAAGCCCGGGCATCGGCGCCGTTATGTCCGTGCCGGACCCCGTCGTGCGACCCGGGCCGCCGAAGGCGGTGCCCCGCGGCAGCCGATGGGTCCTCGAACTTTCGGTCAAGGTGATCTCGTCGGGGGCGATGGCGACCGCGACGTGCCGGCGTGTGCCGGCGGTTTCAAGATCGAGCAGATCGCCGGCAAGGCGCGCGTGAGTAGCGCTCAGAATGATCGAACCCTCGTCGTCGGTCACGTCATGTCCCCCAGGGACCTCGCGCACGCAGAGGTCGGTATCCGCAACACGGTGCCAGCTGGCGCCGCCGCGGCCGGCCGGCGCGGTCACCCGCCAGGCGCCGAGCGCTGCCCAG
>SLKW01000314.1 GCA_007134405.1 Paracoccaceae bacterium | reverse complement strand
CGGGATCGAGGCGCAAGCCGACGCACTGACGCTCGATGTCCCCCGGCGCAAGCTGTCCGAGCCGCTGGTGCCCATGACCCAGGCCGAGCAGACAAAGCAGCCCGAGCCGCGCCCCGAGCCCACGCAGACCCGCGTGGCCGAAGCGCCCCAGCCTGCGCCTGCCGCACAGGAATCCCCGCGCGCGCACTACAATTCTGCGCCACGCCCGGCTGCCGGCTATCATCGCCCGCATCCTCCGGCGCAGCCGCGCCCGGAACCTGCCGCGCAGCCGCGTCAGCAAACGTCGATGCAGGCGCGTTCCGCTCCCGAACCGCGTGAGCACTATGCAAGCGAACCCGTCCAGGACGAGCTCGACCTGCATCATCACGCTCAACAGGCCGCCATCGCACGCGTGCGCGAAAACGCATCGCGGCCGCCTGCGCCGCAGCCGGCGCCCGCTGAGGCGCAAGAGCATCCACAGCAGCATGCAACGCAGTCTCGTGCGCCAGGGACGCCTTCACCCGAGACCTTGGCGCGACTGCGCGAGGCTGTCGCTCGCCAGCCGGCGCAACCCTACCAGCGTCGTGCGCCCGAGCCCGTTCCGCACGTGCAGGACCGTAGCTCGCGCTTCGGCCTGGGGGCGCTGATCAACAAGATGGCGGGAAGTGGCGCAGAGGCGACCGCGCCGCGCCATCAGCCGCCCGTCACCTCATACGACGACGACCCCGAGGCGCGCGCCGAGCAGGAACGGATCGAGATCCCGGCCTTCCTCCGCCGTCAGGCGAACTGACTGAGAAATTCCCCCAACGACCGCCTTCAGGAAGCCGGCGAAAGCCGGCTTCTTTCTGTTTGGGTCAGGGATGCTGACAATGACCGGGTCATAGTGCGGAAAGACAACGTATTTCACGCTGTCGCAAACCGTGAATTGAGCCTTTCGGGGGCCTTGTTTACATGACTGTCAAATTTGCAGGAACAAATCCTGCCAGCGCGGACAGCTACACGCGCCGGGGATCAGCCCCAGCCCAGTCGATCAGTGGGTCGAAAACGTTAAGAACAGGTTTGCGGTGCAGACAACGATACAAACTGCGGTCAGCTTCTCGGGCGTTGCGTTGCATTCGGGCGCAAGCGTTACACTGTGCGTGCGCCCGGCGGCCGCAGACACCGGCATTGTTTTCGAGCGCCTCGACCTTGCGCTTCCGCGCACCGCGCGTCGCATCCCCGTATCGACAGATGCGCTGATAGAGACGAACCTTTGCACCCGGCTCGGCAACGCCCATGGCGTTACCGTATCGACAATCGAGCATCTGATGGCCGCCCTCGCGGGCTGCGGGATTCACAACGCGCTCGTGACACTCGACGGGCCCGAGGTCCCGATTCTCGATGGATCCGCTCGCCCTTATGTCGACGCATTCATGCGCGTCGGGATTCGCCAACGCGCCGCGCCGCTCGTTGCAATCCGCGTTCGTCGCCCGGTCACGGTTCGCGCGGGCGAGGCCTGGGCGCGCCTCGAGCCGGCGGCCGGGCTCGCCATCGCCTTCGAGATCGACTTCCCCGACCGCGCGATTGGTCGGCAACGGCTGGATCTGGATTTGCGTAACGGCGCCTTCGTGCGCGAACTCAGCGACTGCCGGACCTTTTGCCGGCAGGCCGATGTCGATGCGATGCGGGCCGAAGGGCTGGCGCTGGGTGGCAGTTACGAAAACGCCGTCGTCGTTTCCGGCGCGCGGGTCCTCAACCCGGGCGGCCTGCGTCGCCGCGACGAGCCGGTACGCCACAAGATGCTCGACGCGATGGGCGATCTGGCCGTGGCCGGCGCACCTATCCTGGGCCGCTACACTGGATATCGGGCCGGCCATACGCTGACGGGGCGGCTGCTGCGGGCACTGCTTGCGGATCGCGCCAATTTCGACCGCGTCGAGGTCGATGCCGAGACCGCGACCAACCTCCCCGGCGTTGGCATCGGCTATGCCGATCTGCACGCCGCCGCCTGACGGCGCGAACACACCGGCGAAGACGTCCACATTGGCGTTTTGCGTAGCGGATTTTTCTGTGCTACGAGAACCGCGAGGCGCGCGGCCAAGGCCCCTTATAACGGTCAGGCTCGCGGCTGGAATTTGCCAGGCAGGGTACGTGCGATGACAGGGACGGGGGCAGAACGCAGCGGGAAGATGGGGCGCGGCGGCCGCGCCGCACTGTTGGCATCGGCGCTCGTGCTCGCGCTTGGCGCCTGCGGCGGACCCAGACCTGACGAGTCCCTGGACGGCTTCTCGGCGGAAGAAATTTACCGGCGTGGTGAGTTTCTGCTCGAGACAGGCACACGAGCCCGCGGCTCGCTGCGCTACTTCCGCGAAGTCGAGCGGATCTATCCCTTCACCGATTGGGCGCGCCGGGCGATCATCATGCAGGCCTACGCCCATCATCGCGACCGGAATTACGAAGAGGCACGCGCCACAGCGCAGCGCTTCCTCGACCAGTACCCGGGCGATCCCGATGCCGCCTGGGCCGCTTATCTGCTGGCACTGACCTTTTACGACCAGATCGAGGATGTCGGGCGCGATCAGGGCCTCACCTTCCAGGCACTGGTGCACCTGCGCCGCGTAATCGAGGAGTATCCGGGCACCGAATACGCGCGCTCGGCGGTGCTGAAATTCGACCTGGCTTTCGACCATCTTGCCGGCAAGGAGATGGAGATCGGCCGATATTATCTGCGTCGCGGCAACTATGCCGCCGCGATCAACCGCTTCCGGGTCGTGGTCGAGGATTTCCAGACCACCAGTCACACGCCCGAGGCGTTGCATCGGCTGGTTGAATCATACCTCGCCCTTGGTTTGCGCGACGAGGCGCAGACGGCCGCCGCGATCCTCGGCCACAATTTCCGCGGCAATCCTTTCTACGACGACAGCTTCCGCCTGCTGACCCGCGCCGGGCTGGCGCCCGAAGCGCGCGGAGTCGGCTGGCTGCGCCAGATCTATCGTCAGACTATTCGCGGCGAGTGGCTCTGAGCGCTGCAGGCCGGGTTCAATGAGGAGGGGCAGGTCGGGCGATGCTCCGCAACCTCAGCGTCAGGGACATGCTGCTGATCGACCGGCTGGATTTGGAATTTCAGCCGGAGCTCAATGTGCTGACCGGCGAGACGGGGGCGGGCAAGTCGATCCTGCTTGACGCTTTGGGCTTCGTGCTTGGATGGCGCGGCCGGGCCGAACTTGTCCGTGCCGGCGCCGCTCAAGGCGAGGTCGAGGCGGTCTTCGAACTTGCCGGCAACCACCCGGGCCGCTTGCTGCTGGCAGAGGCGGGGATCGACGTCGAGGACGAGTTGATCTTGCGCAGGGTAAACACACCCGACGGGCGCAAGACCGCCTGGATAAACGACCGCCGCAGCTCGGGCGAGATCCTGCGCGCGCTGTCGGAGACTTTGGTCGAGCTGCATGGCCAGCACGATGATCGCGGGCTTCTGAACCCGCGCGGCCACCGCCAGCTTCTGGATGCATTTGCCGGGGCGGAACCGGCAGTCTCGCGCACGCGCGTCGCCTGGCGCGCCTTGCAGGAGGCGCGCAAAACCCGCCACCGGGCCGCCGAAGAACTCGAGCGCCTGCGCGCCGAGGAAGAATACCTCCGCCATGCCGTGGCTGAACTTGACAAGCTCGACCCGCGTCCGGGCGAGGAGGCGGATCTCGACTCCCGCCGCCGCCTCATGCAGGCCGCCGAACGTCTGCAGGGGGACGTGGCGCGTGCCCGAGCCGCCTTGGGCGAGGAGGGCGCGGAGCGGTT
>SLKW01000227.1 GCA_007134405.1 Paracoccaceae bacterium | reverse complement strand
TGTTGCGCATGGCGCGCGCATTTTCACGCAGCCGCAATGCCACCATGTACCCGAAGTCTACGACGGCATCGCCGAAACCGAAGCGGCGGCGTTGCTGCGCGCCTTCTTCGCCGAACGTCGGGATGGACGTCCCTGAGTCACGTCAGCACGCGAACAAGTCAGGAACACAGGCTTGGCGGCAGGGTCAAGCTGCGTTAGACTCTCGGCAACGCAGAAGCGGGGCGAGAGTATGAGCAGCGGATCGGGGCCCAGCCTGTCGCAATTGGCGATGGCGCGGGCAGGGCATGAAGCGCAGGCGCGGCACATGGAGGGGTTGAATCCGCCCCAGCGCGCCGCGGTCGAGGCGCTGGAAGGGCCGGTCTTGATGCTCGCCGGCGCCGGCACCGGCAAGACCCGCGCGCTGACGGCACGTATCGCGCATCTGATCGCAACCGGCAGCGCGCGACCGAACGAGATACTGGCCGTGACCTTCACCAACAAGGCCGCGCGCGAGATGAAGATCCGCGTGAGCCAGCTGCTGGGCGAAAGCGTCGAGGGGATGCCGTGGCTCGGCACGTTTCACGCCATCGGCGTGAAGCTCCTGCGTCGGCACGCGGAACTGGTGGGGTTGAAGCCGAATTTCACCATCCTGGATACCGACGACCAGATCCGGCTCCTGAAGCAGATCATCGCTGCGTTCAACATCGACGAAAAGCGTTGGCCCGCCCGGCAGATGGCCACGATCATCGACAATTGGAAGAACCGCGCCTGGCGCCCCGATTCGGTTCCGGCCGAGGAGGCGAGCGCCTACAACAATCGCGGCACCGAGGTCTATGCGGCCTACCAGGAGCGGCTGCGCACGCTCAACGCCTGCGATTTCGGCGACCTGCTTCTGCACATCGTGACCATCTTCCAGACGCATCCCGACGTTCTGGCCCAGTACCAGCGCTGGCTGCGCTTCATCCTGGTGGACGAGTACCAGGACACCAACGTCGTCCAGTACATGTGGCTGCGGCTGCTGGCGGGCGAACACAAGAACATCTGCTGCGTGGGCGACGACGACCAGTCGATCTACGGCTGGCGCGGCGCCGAGGTCGGCAACATCCTGCGCTTCGAGCGTGACTTTCCCGGCGCGCAGGTGATCCGGCTGGAACAGAACTACCGCTCCACCCCGCATATCCTCGCCGCCGCGTCCAAAGTGATCGCGGGCAACGAGGGGCGGCTGGGCAAGACGCTCTGGACCGATCTGGACCAGGGCGAGAAGGTTCGGCTGATCGGCCACTGGGACGGCGAGGAAGAGGCGCGCTGGATCGGCGATGAGATCGAGGCGGTGGAGCGCGGGATGCGCGGGCTGGAGCCGCTGTCGCGCAACGCCATGGCGATTCTCGTCCGCGCCAGCCACCAGATGCGCGCCTTCGAGGATCGGTTCCTTACCATCGGCCTGCCCTATCGCGTCATCGGCGGGCCGCGCTTCTACGAACGGCTCGAGATCCGCGACGCGATGGCTTACTTCCGGCTGGCGGTCACGCCGACCGACGATCTGGCCTTCGAGCGGATCGTGAACACGCCGAAGCGCGGGCTTGGCGACAAGGGCCAGCAGACGATCCAGAAGGTCGCGCGCGCCGCGGACGTGCCCTTGCTGCAGGGGGCGGCGATCGCGCTGCGGGACGGGCTGATCTCTGGCCGGGCGGCGGGGGCACTACGGGGGTTCATCGAGAACATGGCGCGCTGGCACAAGGCGGTGCTGGATGGCGCAAACCATATCGAACTGGCCGAGCAGATCCTGGACGAATCGGGCTACACGGCGATGTGGCAGAACGACAAGACGCCCGAGGCGCAGGGGCGGCTGGAGAACTTGAAGGAACTGGTGAAGGCGCTGGAGGAGTTCGAGAACCTGCAAGGCTTCCTCGAGCACGTCGCGCTGATCATGGACAACGAGAGCGAGGACACGACCGAGAAGGTCACGATCATGACCTTGCATGCCGCCAAGGGCTTGGAGTTCCCTGTCATTTTCCTGCCGGGATGGGAGGACGGGCTGTTTCCCAGCCAGCGCAGCATGGATGAGCAGGGCCGCAAGGGGTTGGAGGAGGAGCGGCGGCTGGCTTATGTGGGCATTACAAGGGCGGAGCGGCTTTGTACGATTTCGTTTGCCGCCAACCGCCGGGTTTATGGCCAGTGGCAGAGCCAGCTGCCGTCGCGGTTCATCGACGAATTGCCGGCCGATCACGTCGAGGTGCTGACGCCGCCGGGGCTTTATGGCGGCGGTTATGGCGCGGCGGGGATGCGGCCTGCGACGCGGTTCGACACGGGGCTGGAAGAGCGCGCGGTGCGCGCCGATGTCTACAACTCTCCAGGGTGGAAGCGCTTGCAATCACAGGCAAAAACCATCCCGCAGCGGGCGCCGAGCCAGCCGGGCGGCACGGATGTGATGTTCCATCCGGGCGAGCGGGTGATGCATGCGCGGTTCGGTACGGGAACGGTCGTGGCGGCGGATGGCGACAAGCTGGCGGTGGCATTCGACCGGGCGGGCGAGAAGCATATCGTGGCGCGTTTTCTCAGCCCGGCCGAGGGGGTGGACGACGTGCCGTTCTGAGCCCGGCGGGGTCGGAAAATGGGTGTCACAGAGCGTATGACATGCGTACACCAAGCGTATGACACGTGTATGACACGTGTAGGACTCGCGTAGGACTCGCGTAGGATTCGCGTAGGACTCCGGCGCCCCGTTCGGCAGGCATCCAGCGGTTCAGGAGCGACGCAGGACATCCGCGACAGTCGCCGGGAAAGATTTGCAAACCCGGGCGCGGAGTTTGCAAATCCCAACGCGCTTCGGCGCGATGCGCGGCCGAGGGCGTGGCGTCGCGGGAATTTCGTCCGGGAGGGGAAGAGGGGTGGCGCGACTGCCCGAGGGAGGAGGAGGGGCAGCCGCGCCGTCGGTCGACCCAGGGAGGAGGAGGGGCCGAACCGCTGTCTCGAGCAACCGCCAGGGAGGAGGAGGGCGGCTGCTCGTACGATGGACCCAGGGAGGAGGAGGGGCCCAACGTCTGGTGTCGGGCCGCCCGTGGGCGGCCCGGAATTCGATCAGGCCTTCGGCCCGTAGGCGGCCTCGAAGGCGACGCGCGTGATCATGCTGCGCGTCAGGCCCATGTCGTCGAGTTCGCGCGTGCTCATGCGATCGAGCTCGGCATAGGTTTCGCGGAAGATGCGCGCCCGGCGCCACGAATCGGCAAGCGCCGAGAACATCGCACCGACCTTCGCCACCGCCGCGCCGAACGCGGACGTCTGGCCGTGGCCGTGCGTCGACTGGTCAAAGTAGGTCATCGTCTCACTCACATTCTGTTCGGCGCGCTGGGACCGCCTGGTCCTGGCCGTTTGGCACTGGCGCCGTGTTGGCAGTAAGATGGGGCGGTTTCTGCAGTTGCACAATACCCCGGAGCTGCAATGCTGCTATGCAGCGTCGGAATGGTGACCTTGCGTAAAGATTAACCAAAAATCAGCGACTTCGCATATCGCGTAGGCAGAATTGTGCGCGCGTGCCAGGACCGGATTGCACCGCCCAGACTTGCCGGCGCGGCGAAAATGCACAGGTTTAGCGCGACAGCGCCGGGCCCGCCCCGGCAGACCAAGGAGACGACGGATGGACAGCACCCCGAAACCCCGGCGCGAGGATGTCTTGAAGGCGCTCGGCGCGGTGGACCTGCCCGATGGCGGCAACCTTGTGTCGCGCGATCTGGTGCGCGCGCTGGTGATCGACGAGGACGCGGTGCGCTTCGTGATCGAGGCCGAAACC
>SLKW01000303.1 GCA_007134405.1 Paracoccaceae bacterium | reverse complement strand
TTTTTATTGCTTGGCATCAGTACTATGCGAACCGGGAGAAAGTTCGGCTAGATCTGTACCAAAGACGTTTGGAAATCTATCGGTCTCTGTTGGACGCGCTGAATGATATAGTGGAACAGGAAGATGGCTACGAGTATGAGGTCTCTATGGCGCTCGATAAGACCATGGATCAAGCTTTTTTCCTAGTTCCGCCAGATGTGTATAAAAAGATCGAGCCTATCAGAGATCGCGCTGAGCGCACGGTGCATTTGGCTAGGGAAGCGTGGCACTTGCAGTTAATGATAGCGGACAGTGGCACTCTCGATCCGAAGAGGGTGCACGAACTTAAAGACGAATACCAGCGGGTGCGCGCGCAGTACGCAGAAGAGGCTCCGTTTTTCTGGAAAGAGGCCAGAGAGACTTTACGTGAAGCGTTTCGCGAAATTCTTAGTTTTCACCGCTTTTGAGTGAAGGCCGATGCCCCGGCTCTTACGTCCAACCTAGCGATGGCTAACGCGATCTTTCTCCGAGGTCCATCTCAGTGATCCGCCGCCTGTCGTCACGTACGCATCGGCTGGATCAGACCTTTCTGGGCGAGCACCTGAAGGATGCCCGCAGCTACCGGCGCATCGCCGGATATTTCACCAGTTCGCTGTTCGAGATCGCCCACGAGTGGCTCGATACCGTCGAGGACGTGCGCATCGTCTGCAACGTCGACCTGTCGCCGGAGGATCTGAAGATCGCGCAACTGCGCGAAGCGCGGATGCTTGGGCGCTGGAACGAGCGCTCGATCGAGGCCGAGTCCCTGCTCAACCAGGAGCGCTATCGCCGCCTGGACGCCTTCCTGGAACGCCGTGGACAGGTGATCCGGGTCGCGCCTGACAGCGTCTGCGGCTTCGTCCACGGCAAGGCCGGGGTGATCGAGAAGACCGACGGCCGCAAGCTCGGCTTCATCGGGTCGATGAACGAAACCCGCCATGGCTGGCAGCAGCACTACGAGATCCTCTGGGAGGACGACTCGCTGGAGGGCGTGGCCTGGATCGAGGCCGAGTTCGAATACCTCTGGAACGCCGCGCGGCCACTGCCCGAGGCGGTGTGCCGGGAGGTGCGGCGCCGTGGTCGCCGAGTGGAAGTTACGGTCCAAGACATCCAGGAACCCGAGGATCTGGCCCCGGCCGCACTGATCGAGTCGCCGCTATACCGGGAGGGTATGGCTTTGCAGCCCTGGCAGCAGGGTTTCGTGACCGAGTGCCTGAAGCACTACCACGACCACGGCCTGGTGCGGCTGCTGCTCGCTGATGAAGTGGGATTGGGCAAGACGCTTTCGCTGGGCACCGCCGCGCTCGCGCTGTGCCTGCTGGCGGAGCAGTCGGGTCGCCGGCGCAAGCCCGTGGTGATTTTCGCGCCGGCCACCCTCTGCGAACAGTGGCAGACCGAGATGATCGACAAGCTCGGCATCCCCTGCGCCCGCTGGCATTCGAGCCGCAAGGAGTGGTTGGACCCGGAAGGGCGGGCGATCTCCCCGACTGGTGCCGAGCACATCGCGCGCTGCCCGCTGCGCATCGGTATCGTCTCCACCGGTCTGATGGTGCAGCCATCGCGCGAGAAGGAATTCCTCGCCAATCTCAGCTTCGAGCTGGCGGTCTTGGATGAGGCACACAAGGCACGGACCCGGCAGGGCTACGGCGCCGACGCGGGCGACCCGAACGAGCTGCTGGCGTTCATCCGCGCGGTCGCGGCACGCTCGCAGCACGTGTTGCTCGGAACCGCGACGCCGATCCAGACGCGCGCCGAAGACCTGTGGGATCTGGTCCGGGTGCTGCATCACGGCAGCACGGGATTCGTGCTCGGACATGACCTCGCGCCCTGGCACGACCCGGACAAGGTACTGGCCATCCTGAGTGGCAAGGAGCAGGTGCTGGACTCCGACTACGGCTGGCAGCTCCTGCGCTCGCCGTTCCCGACCGTGGAGTCGACCAACGAGCCGCACGCGCGCCTGCTGTTTCGCAACCTGCGCGAGGAGATGGCGCTGCGGGGTCGGGACTACTTCGCGCCCGCGACCGTGACCATGCTGCCGCGCGATCTGCGCGATGACCTGGAAACCGAGCTGGAGCGCGAGATCGACGGCGCCAGCTTCTTCCAGCGAGAGAACCCGCTGGTGCGGCACGTGGTGCTGCGCAAGCGGCAGACCCTGGAGGAGCGCGGCCTGCTCGCGCGGATCGCGGTGAACGTGCACCCCACCGAAGGCCTGGTCCGGGAGCCGCAGGCCTTCCACGTGCTGTTCGAGGGGCTCGCCTTGCGCACGACCGCCGATTTCGACCAGGCCTACCGTGCGGCGCGCAGCTTCGGCGCGGTGCTGGCCAAGCGCGGCAAGGGCAGCGGCTTCATGAAGAACCTGATGGAGCAGCGCGTCTGCTCCAGTGTCGCCGCCGGGCTGAACACCGCGCGGGTGCTGCTCCAGGGCCGCGAGGTGCACGAGGACTCCGAGGATGCAGAGGTCGATCTGAAGCTACAGACCGAGGAGGAGCGCGCCGCGCTGAACGCGCTGATCCGGAGCCTGGAGCGGATGCGCGAGGATCCGAAGCTGAGCGCCGTCCGTCACTTCCTGCTCGAGGAAGGCTGGCTGGATCTGGGCTGCATCATCTTCAGCCAGTACTACGACACCGCGCGCTGGGTCGCGGACAGTCTCGCGGCCGAACTGCCCGGCGAAACCATCGGCCTGTATGCCGGCGCCGACCGCAGCCGCCTGTACCGGGAGGGCCAGGCCGTCGGCATCGAACGCGAGGCGCTCAAGCGCATGGTCGCCGACCACGACATCCGCATCATGGTCGCGACCGATGCCGCCTGCGAGGGTCTGAATCTCCAGACGCTGGGCACGCTGATCAATGTCGACCTGCCGTGGAACCCCACCCGCCTCGAGCAGCGCATCGGCCGCATCAAGCGCTTTGGCCAGACGCGCTCGGTGGTCGACATGCTGAACCTCGTGCACCAGGGCACCGTCGACGAGAAGGTCTACGAGCGCCTGTCCGAGCGGATGCGCAACCGTTATGACCTCTTCGGCGGGCTGCCGGACACGATCAAGGACGAGTGGATTGAGGACCTCGAGACCCTGGGCGAGAAAATGGACCAGTACATCGAGGAGCGTCGCCACGCCACCGGCTTCGACCTGCGCTACAACGACACCATCCAGCCCGGCGAGGACGCCTGGCGCGACTGCGCGACGGTGCTCGCGCGCAGGGATCTCGAGAACCTGATGCGCAAGGGGTGGGGTGGGGCGCAATGAGCCAACGACCGTTCAGAGCCGCCGTCGAAAGGCCAAGCGGGGTCGGTGTAAAGGGGAAGAGACGGCGCGACCCGAAGTCGAATGCGAATGTCATGGGTCCAAGTCGGCAACGGGAGAAACGCTCACCGCGGAGAAAGTTGGGGGCGAAAGGGTCGTTAAGGGTGTGGCAGAACTGGCCGATAGCCCAATCGAAAGCCGTCAAAGTGCGCGGGCCTCTCGTCATGGAATCAAGCGGCATCGTGCACCAGACGGTTGATGTGACGGCAGCACCCATCCGCTTGGCCATCACCATGGCCTCGAAGATGAGGGAACCGACCTGCGCCCAAAAGCGACAATCTCAGTGGGCAGCCTTCCAGGATCCGGGATAGGGTGCCACCGGAACCAAACCAATTCGGGCCATGCCCTGAGCCAGTCAAGACACGCACCTAAGTCAGACGTAGACGCGGTGTCCACTGCTTGAGTTGCGGGTGCTCAGGCTCCGCGAAAGGGAGAACGGTAACAATGGTAGCAAGAGAAACGCGA
>SLKW01000334.1 GCA_007134405.1 Paracoccaceae bacterium | reverse complement strand
TACCGCGGCTTGCGTCACCGCCGCAACCTGCCTGTGCGCGGTCAGCGCACTCACACCAATGCCCGCACTCGCAAGGGCCCGGCGAAAGCGATCGCCGGCAAGAAGAAATAAGGGGGCGGAGACATGGCTCGTGACAAGACGCGCGTCAAGCGCAAGGAACGCAAGAACATCGCCGCTGGTGTGGCGCATGTGAACTCGTCGTTCAACAATACCAAGATTTTGATTTCGGACGTGCAGGGCAACGCGATCTCGTGGTCCTCTGCTGGCACGATGGGCTTCAAGGGTTCGCGCAAGTCGACCCCATATGCCGCGCAGCTCGCTGCCGAAGATGCCGCGAAGAAGGCCCAGGAACACGGTGTCCGCACCTTGGAAGTCGAGGTTCAAGGACCGGGCTCGGGCCGCGAATCGGCGCTGCGTGCGCTGGCGGCCGCCGGGCTGACGATCACCTCCATCCGCGATGTCACGCCGCTGCCGCACAACGGCTGCCGCGCGCCCAAGCGCCGCCGCGTCTGACATCTGACCACCGCATGCGGGCCGCGCCGGACGGGTGCGGTCCGGTTTCTCGTTTTGATCCTCGGGCGTATCGGGCCTCGGACATGGGCCGGATACAGGAATGGAGGCGAACCACATGATCCATAAGAACTGGCAAGAACTGATCAAACCGGCACAGCTGGAGGTCAGACCCGGTTCCGACAGTGCGCGGCGCGCCACCGTCGTCGCCGAGCCGCTGGAGCGCGGCTTCGGCCTGACGTTGGGCAACGCGTTGCGCCGCGTGCTGATGTCCTCGCTGCAGGGCGCGGCGATTACCAGCGTGCAGATCGACAACGTGCTGCACGAGTTTTCCTCTGTCGCCGGTGTGCGCGAAGACGTAACCGACATCGTTCTCAACCTGAAGGGCGTGGCGCTGAAGATGGAAGTCGACGGCCCGAAGCGGCTGACCGTGTCGGCTCGCGGACCGGCGGTGGTGAAGGCTGGCGACATCGCCGTCACCAACGGCATCGAGGTTCTCAACAAAGACCACGTGCTCTGCCATCTCGACGACGGCGCGGAACTTTACATGGAGCTGACGGTCAACACCGGCAAGGGTTATGTGTCGGCCGACAAGAACCGGCCGGAGGACGCGCCGATTGGCCTCATCCCCATCGACGCGATCTATTCGCCGGTCAAGAAAGTCGCTTACGAGGTCACGCCGACCCGCGAGGGACAGGTGCTCGACTACGACAAGCTGACCATGAAGATCGAGACCGACGGCTCGGTCACGCCGGATGACGCGGTCGCCTACGCCGCGCGCATCCTGCAGGACCAGCTGCAGATTTTCGTCAACTTCGAAGAGCCGGAATCGGCCGGCCGCGGCGACCTTGACGACGGGCTGGAGTTCAACCCGCTCCTTCTGAAGAAGGTGGACGAGTTGGAACTTAGCGTCCGTTCGGCAAACTGCCTGAAGAACGACAACATCGTCTATATCGGCGATTTGATCCAGAAGACTGAAGCCGAGATGCTGCGGACCCCGAACTTCGGCCGCAAGTCTTTGAACGAGATCAAGGAAGTTCTGTCGGGTATGGGCCTGCACCTCGGCATGGATGTCGAGGACTGGCCGCCGGAGAACATCGAGGATCTGGCCAAGCGCTACGAAGACCAGTTCTGAGCGGATTGGTTGAGCAGACGGGGCGCCACGTCGGCGCCCCTCCGGGCGATCTGCCCGCAAGGAGAGCCGCCTTCACGCAGAGGTGGCCGGACAAAGAACAACGTGATTGAAGGAGTATCAACATGCGTCACGCCCGCGGCTACCGCCGACTCAACCGCACGCACGAACATCGCAAGGCGCTCTTCGCCAACATGGCCGGCTCGCTGATCGAGCACGAGCAGATAAAGACCACCCTGCCCAAGGCGAAGGAATTGCGCCCTGTGATCGAAAAGCTGATCACGCTAGCCAAACGCGGCGACCTGCACGCGCGCCGCCAGGCCGCGGCGCAGTTGAAGCAGGACAAGGACGTCGTCAAGCTCTTTGACGTGCTCGGGCCCCGCTACAAGGACCGTCAGGGCGGCTATGTCCGCGTCCTGCGCGCAGGTTTCCGCTACGGGGACATGGCGCCGATGGCGATCATCGAATTCGTTGATCGCGACCCGGAAGCCAAGGGTGCGGCCGACCGCGCCCGGCTGGAAGAGATCGAGACCGCCGAGGATTGAGCGCCGCGGCTGTTGTAAGCCCACGCGTACGCTCTCTGGCCTCAGAACCCGCTGCCATAGAATACAGAAGCCCGGCCGATCACAGGATCGGCCGGGCTTATTCTGCTCGCCGCTCGGCGGAGCGTGCCTGTCACGTCGAGGCCGGCTCTCCCAGTTCGGTCGGGTCCATCTGGCTGATCATGCGGGCGCAGAGTTCGGCGGCATTGCGCCGGACCGCGGTGTCGGTGCCAGGCACCTGACCCCACGGCTGATCCAGGACGAACTGGCGCTGGCGCATCGTGGTCAATGAGGCGAGTTGCGCGTGCTTTTCCTGGGCGGTCGGAACGTCGCGAAAATTCGCGACACAGACCGCTGCGGCCAACTCGGCCTGGCCGTTGGCCCGGGCGTCGCGCACCAATTGCTCTGCGCCTCCGCCTGTCACCCAACCGCCGAGTGTGAAGCCGATGAGGATGGTCAGCGCGCTGGCCCCGGCGGCGGTCCATCCAAGCGCTGATTTGGTCGGCGTGTAATCATTGAGGCTTTGCAATAGACGCATCACTCGTTCTCCTTTGTGGATCGGCTGTTTTATGCCGATTGCGCATAAATGACTATGTTTGGGGTTGACCTATATTACAACTTCCGAATCGCTCGCGTGAATAACACTTCCGTCAGTTGCCCTCCGCGAAAGCCGACGTTCAAAACCGCGCGGCGACGCGCGTGTCGTATCCACGTTTCCGCCGACCGGGCGAAGGGCTATGATGACGCTCGAGGGGACAAGACATGGCTGACCTTTTCGACACCGCGCCCGCCAAGTCGCGCGATGACAAAGCGCCGCGCCCGCTTGCCGACCGGCTGCGGCCCAGAACGCTTGCCGACGTCATTGGTCAGGACAAGGTTCTGGCGCCCGAAGGGCCTATGGGCGCGATGCTCGCGTCCGGCACCCTGTCGTCGCTTATCCTCTGGGGTCCCCCAGGCGTCGGAAAGACCACAATCGCCCGGTTGCTGGCCGACGCGACCGACATGCATTTCGTTCAGATCAGCGCCATCTTCACCGGCGTTCAGGACCTGCGAAAGGTATTCGACGCCGCCAAGCATCGGCGCGCGAACGGTCAGGGCACGCTCCTCTTCGTCGATGAGATCCACCGTTTCAACAAGGCTCAGCAGGACGGCTTTTTGCCGCATATGGAGGACGGCACGATCCTGCTTGTGGGCGCGACGACCGAAAATCCATCCTTCGAACTGAACGCGGCGCTTCTCAGCCGTGCGCAGGTGATTGTGCTCGAACGCCTTACCCTCGCCGATCTGGAGCTTTTGGCGCAGCGTGCCGAACAGGCGCTCAACCGGCCGTTGCCTCTGAAGCCCGAGGCACGCGAGGTGCTGTTAGAGATGGCCGATGGCGACGGTCGCGCCGTGCTCAACCTGATCGAGCAGGTGATGGCCTGGAAAGCCGACGCGCCGCTCGACATGGATGCCCTTTCGGCCCGGCTGATGCGGCGCGCGGCACAGTACGACAAGTCCGGTGATGCCCATTACAACCTGATCTCGGCGCTGCACAAATCGGTGCGCGGTTCGGATCCGGATGCCTCGCTTTACTGGTTCGCGCGGATGCTCGAAGGCGGCGAGGATCCGCGCTAC
>SLKW01000020.1 GCA_007134405.1 Paracoccaceae bacterium | reverse complement strand
CCGGCCGCGCCGGCTGGCGCCCGGTTGACGGGGGCATCGCCGCGGCGGGGGAGGCCCGAACCCGCGCGAAAGGGTGGCGCGACGGCGCGCCGTTCCTTGCCGGTTCGTCACCCGAGCGTGCGCTTCTGCCATACGCTTGCCATACGTTTGCCATACGCCTGCCAGCCCGCCGCTGGCGCACCCCCGGCGGTCGGCGCGGGCATTTTTCTTCGCTGAAATCGCTTGACGCGCCCTGCGCCATCCCCTATCTGCGGGACGTCGCGCGGTTGTAGCTCAGTTGGTTAGAGTACCGGCCTGTCACGCCGGGGGTCGCGGGTTCGAGCCCCGTCAACCGCGCCATTTCCTCCCTTTCGCTTGACCGCCGCCTCAGCTAGGGTCCGTGCGCGCAGCTCCGGGGGTTTCATGATTGTCGTTCAAGGGTTTAGCGGCCGCCGCGTCGGCGTGCTGGGGCTTGGCCGGTCGGGCCTTGCAACGGTGGCGGCGCTGGCTGCCGGTGGGGCCGAGGTCTGCGCCTGGGACGACAGCCCCGAGGCCCGCGCGCGCGCCGAGGCGGCCGGCATCCGGCCCGTCGACCTGACCCGCCAGAGCGCCCTCGACGATCTTGCGACGCTCGTAGTTTCCCCCGGAATTCCAAGCCTTTATCCGACGCCCCATCCGCTGATCGCCGCCGCGTGTGCCGCCGGCGTTCCGGTGGACAACGATGTCGGGCTCTTCTTTCGCTCGCTTGGCCGCGGCGACTGGGCGGCAATGGACGCCCCCCCGCGGGTGATCGCGGTGACCGGCTCGAACGGCAAATCGACCACCACCGCGCTGATCGCGCACATCCTGCGCGAAGCCGGCCGCCCGGTGCAGATGGCCGGCAATATCGGCACCGGTGTCCTGTCGATCGATGCGCCGGAAGAAGGTGCTGTGATCGTACTGGAACTGTCCAGCTACCAGACCGAACTCGCCCGCGCGCTGACCCCCGACATCGCCGTCTTCACCAACCTCACCCCCGATCACCTCGACCGCCACGGCGGGCTCGGCGGCTATTTCGCCGCCAAGCGCCGGCTCTTCGCCGAGGGCGGGCCGGATCGCGCCGTGATTGGCGTCGACGAGCCCGAGGGGCGCTACCTGGCCATGCAACTGGCCGAGGCGCCCGAGGACATGCGCGTGATCCGCGTCTCGTCCGGCCAGAAGCTTTCGGGGCGCGGCTGGTCGGTCTATGCGCGCCGGGGGTTTCTGTCCGAATGGCGCGGCGGGCGACAGGTCACCTCGATCGATCTGCGCGAGATGAAGGGGTTGCCGGGCGCGCATAACCACCAGAACGCCTGCGCGGCCTACGCCGCGCTGCGCGCGCTTGGCCTCGGGCCGCGGCAGATCGAGCCGGCGCTTGGCAGTTTCACCGGCCTGCCGCACCGTTCGCAACTTGTGGCCGAGATCGGCGGGGTCCGGTTCGTGAACGATTCGAAGGCCACGAATGCCGACAGCGCCGCGCGCGCGCTGCAGGCCTTTCCGCGTATCCGCTGGATCGCCGGGGGGCTGGGCAAGGAGGGCGGGATCGTCGCGCTCGCCCCGCATCTGGGCAACGTCATCAAGGCCTACCTGATCGGTCATTCGGCGCGCGATTTCGCCCTGCAGCTGGGCGGCACGGCGCACGAGATCTGCGAAACGATGGACCGCGCCGTCGCCAGCGCCGCCGCGGACGCGGAGGCGGGCGAGGTCGTGCTGCTCGCACCGGCGGCAGCCAGTTTCGACCAGTACCCGGATTTCGAGAAGCGCGGCGAGGATTTCATGGCCTGCGTCGGGGCGCTCGCGCAGGCATGAACCCGCAAGCCCGATCCCTGGGCGGCGATACGCCGCGCGGCTTTCTGTTCGCGCTGACCGCCTACCTGCTCTGGGGCTTCCTGCCGCTCTACCTGAAGCTTGTCGATCACATCGGCATGGTCGAGGTGCTTGCGCATCGGGTGGTCTGGTCGCTGCCGATCGCGCTCGCGGTGCTGCTGGCGCTGGGGCGCACCGACACATTGCGCGAGGCGATCCGGACGCCCCGGATGTTGGGCATGGCGTGCCTGACCTCGGTGCTGATCTCGATCAATTGGGGGGTCTATATCTGGGCGATCCAGAGCGGGCAGGCGCTGGAAGCGGCGCTGGGTTACTACATCAATCCGCTTTTCAGCATCTTCCTCGGCGCCGTGCTGCTGGGCGAGCGGCTGAGCGCACGACAATGGGCGGCGGTGGCGCTGGCGGCGCTGGCGGTCGGCGTCCTGACCTGGGAGGCCGGGCGGCTTCCGCTGGCCGCGCTGACGCTGACCGTGAGCTGGGGATTCTACGCCTATTTCAAGCGCTCGCTGCCCATCGGCCCGAACCAGGGATTCGCGCTCGAGGTCCTGCTGCTGATGCCTATCGCCCTCGGCTACCTGCTCTGGTTGCAGGGGCAGGGCGCGCTGCATTTCACGCAGGCAGGTGCGGCCGACGTGGCGCTTCTGGTGGGTTGCGGGGTGATCACGGCGGTGCCGCTGATGATCTACGCCAATGGCGCGAAGCTGCTGACGCTCTCGACCATTGCCATCATGCAGTACATCGCGCCCACGATGATCTTCCTGATCGCGGTCTTCGTCTTTGCGGAACCCTTCGGCACGGCGCGCGCCATCGCCTTTCCGATGATCTGGGCGGCGCTGGTGCTCTATACGTCCGAGATCGTGGGCCGCCGGTTGCGGCGCGCGGCGGCCCCCTCGGACTAGGATTGCGCTATCTGGCGCGCCGGCCTCAGGCGAGCATCACCAGCGGGTTTTCCAGGTTCTCGATGATCGCCGTCAGGAACTCGGCCCCGAGCGCGCCGTCGATGACGCGGTGATCGACCGAGAGCGTCATCGACATGACCGTCGCGGTGGTGAGTTCGCCGTCGGCGCCAACGACCGGCTGCCTGATGCCGGCGCCCACTGCCAGGATGGAGCCGTGCGGCGGGTTGATGACCGCATCGAAATTCTCGATCCCGAACATGCCGAGATTCGAGATCGCGAAGCTGCCGCCCACGTATTCATGCGGGGCGAGCTTGCGGTTGCGGGCGCGTGTGGCGAGGTCCTTCATCTCGGCCGAAAGCGCCGAGAGCGACTTCAGATGCGCGTCCTTGATGACGGGCGTGAACAGCCCGCCGTCGACGGCGACGGCGACGGCCACGTCCGAGGGCTTGAGCCGCAGCATCCGGTCGCCGGCCCAGACGGCATTGGCGTCGGGCACCTTCTGCAGCGCCTGGGCGCAGGCCTTGATGATGAAGTCGTTGACCGACAGCTTCACCCCGCGCGGCTCCAGCTGCTTGTTGAGCTGCGAACGGAACTTCATCAGTGCATCGAGCTGAACCGAGCGGCGCAGGTAGAAATGCGGGATCGTCTGCTTGGCCTCGGTGAGCCGCGCGGCGACGGTCTTGCGCATCCCGTCGAGCTTCACTTCCTCGAAGTCGCGCCCCTCGAACATCTTCGCGACCTGGTCGGCAGAGGGTCCGGTTGCCATCGCAGCCTTGGCGGGCGCGGCCTCGGCGGGTTTCTCGTCGGCTTCCTTGGCTTTCGGCGTGGCTTTCGCGGCCTCGACATCGGCCTTGACGATCCGGCCATGCGGGCCCGAGCCCTTGATTTGCTTCAGGTCCAACCCCTTCTCGGCGGCGATCCGTCGGGCGAGCGGCGAGGCGAAGATGCGCTCGCCATCGGTCGTGGGCGCCGGCGGTGCCTTCGCGGCCTCGGCCTTCGTGGGGGCGGGCTTCTCGGAGGCCCCGTTCGCCTCCGGCTTCGGGGCCGCCTCGGCGCCCGCGTCGGCCTTGGCGGCCTCCGG
>SLKW01000389.1 GCA_007134405.1 Paracoccaceae bacterium | reverse complement strand
CTGCTGATGACCGACGACATCGGCATGGGGGCCTTGGGCGGGGCGATGAATGCGCGCGCCGCTGCGGCCAGGGCGGCGGGCTGCGATATCGTGCTCCATTGCTCGGGCGACCTCGAAGAGATGGCGGCGGTGGCCGAGGGCTCGGGCCTTCTGTCCGGCGCGGCCGCGCACCGCGCGCAGCGGGCGCTCGCGGCGCGGATCAACCCCGAGGCGATTGACATTGCCGCGCTCGAGGCCGAGTTTGAGGGTCTCACCGGGGAATAGGACGCGGGCAGATGACGGCAGAGGAAAGCGCGGTTGCCGAGAGCGTTGCCGCGCGGCTTCAGGACGAGGCGCTGATCGTCGATGTCGAGGGTTACGAGGGCCCGCTTGACCTGCTTCTGATGCTGTCGCGCCAGCAGAAGGTCGACCTGCGCCGGGTTTCGGTCCTGCAGCTGGCCGAGCAGTACCTTCGCTTCGTCGAGGCCGCCCGCAAGCTGCGCATCGAGCTTGCCGCAGATTACCTGGTGATGGCCGCATGGCTCGCATACCTGAAATCCCGCCTGCTCCTGCCCCCCGACCCGACCGAGGAGGGACCCTCGGGCGAAGAATTGGCCGCGCATCTGGCCTTCCAGCTGGAGCGGCTGGGCGCGATGCGCGAGGCCGCCGCGCGCCTGATGGGCCGCGACACGCTGGGCCGGGACTTCTTCGCGCGCGGAACGCCCGAATCCGTGTCGATCAGCCGGCACACGCAATACACCGCCACGCTTCTGGATTTGCTGCAAGCCTATGCCCGCCTGCGCACGCGGGATGATTTCCGACCCTATGCCTTCGACCGGACCGATGTTTACCCCTTGGAGACCGCGCTCGAACGGTTGCGCGACCTGCTGGGTCATACCGGAAGCTGGGCGGATCTGGCGAATTTCCTGCCGCCGGGCTGGCGGGGCGCGGGCAAGCGGCGGCGCTCGGCGTTGGCGTCGACATTCGCGGCGTCGCTTGAACTGGTCAAGCAGGGACAGCTTGAATTGCGCCAGTCCGAGACCTTTTCCGCGATCCATTTGCGCCCGCGCGCCGGGCCACGCCGCGTGACATGACCGACGACACGCCCAAAGCGGCGGCAACCCCGAACCTGTTTCCCGCCCCGCCGATGGCCGAGCAGGAACGGATGATCGAGGCGATCCTCTTCGCCTCGGCCGAGCCGATGACCGTGGCGGCGCTGGAGGCACGCCTGCCTGAGGGGTCGGACGTGCCCGAGGCGCTGCAGCATCTGCGGTCGCGCTATGCCGGGCGCGGCGTGCACCTGGTTCGGGTGGGCGAAGGCTGGGCGATGCGCACCGCGCCCGACCTGGGCTGGCTCATGCACAAGGAACAGGTCGAGACGCGGCGTCTGTCGCGCGCTGCGATCGAGACCCTGGCGATCATCGCCTATCACCAGCCGGTGACCCGCGCCGAGATCGAGGAGATCCGCGGCGTCGCCGTCAGCCGCGGCACGATCGACCAGTTGCTTGAGCTGGAATGGATCCGGCTTGGCCGCAGGCGGATGACGCCCGGCAGGCCGGTCACCTTCGTTGTCACCGATGGGTTTCTGGATCACTTCGGGCTGGAGAGCGCCCGCGATCTGCCGGGGCTGAAGGAGTTGCGCGCGGCGGGGCTGCTCGATTCCCGGCCGATGCCGGGAACGCCGCCGACGGAAGATGAGGAAGCGCCCGAGGGGCAGGCCGGCCTGTTCGAGGAAGAGTGATGCGCGTGGGCGGCTTGTCGCGCAACCTTGATGCGCATGCGAAACGGGCGACTTGCACCTTCTGCGGAAATCCGGGATTCTGTTCGCAGTGACGGGGCCGGCTGTTCGGTGTCCGTAGTATGAGGAGAAATCTCATGACGAAGTATCTCGCAACCGGCGTCCTGGTCGCCACGATGGCGCTGTCGGGCTGCCAGTTGACCCAGACCGAGCGCCAGGTCGTCGGCGGCCTTGCCGGCGCAGGCGCGGGACTGGTGGCCGCCGACTTCCTGCGCGCCGACCAGAATTGGACGATCCTGACCGCTCTGGCCGGCGCCGCCGCCGGCGCGATGGTGGCGCGCAACCGCGCGACCAACGAATGCGCCTATGCGGTGGGCGACGGCACCTACCGCGTGCGTCCCTGCCGGTGAACTGGCGGATTGCGGACTCAGAACAGGCTGAGTTGATCGCTCGGCTCTGACGGTCTGCGGAATTTCAAAAGGTCGAGTGGCGGCAGACCGGGTGCGTAGCCCATCCGCCGCTCGGCAAGCTTGAATCGCTGGCGCAAGAGAGCGGCAACCGGTCCTGTGCCGGAAAAGCGCCGCCCGAATGCGCTGTCGTGGTCGCGCCCTTCACGCATTTGCTGCAGGCGCTGCATGACCTTCGCTGCCGACCCGGGGCGGTTCCGGTCGAGCCAGTCGCGGAAAAGCGGGCTCACTTCATGCGGCAGGCGCAGCAGGCTCCACCAGGCTGACAGGGCGCCTGCGTTTCTCGCAGCTTCCATGATCGCTTCAAGCTCGTGATCGGTCAGGCCAGGGATGACCGGCGCCAGCATCAAACGCACCGGGACGCCGGCGGCCGTGAGTGCCGCGATGGATTGCAATCGGCGTGCAGGCACTGGCGCGCGCGGTTCCATCGCCCGGGCAAGCTGCCAGTCGAGGGTTGTGATCGACACGCCCACCTGCACAAGTCCATCGGCGGCCATTTCGGACAGGGTATCGAGATCGCGCTCGATCAGCGTGCCGCGGGTGGTGATCATTACCGGATGGCGCCAGTCGCGCAGCACCTCCAGAACGCCGCGGGTGATGCGGTATTGCGCCTCCACCGGTTGCCACGGATCGGTGTTCGAACCGAGGCAGAGCGGCGCCACCTTGTAACCTTTCCGGCCGATTTCGCGGGCCAGCACTTGCGGCGCATCCGGTCGGGCAACGAGCCGCGTTTCGAAATCCAGCCCGGCTGAAAGGCCGAGATAGGCGTGCGTTGGCCGGGCGTAGCAATAGATGCAGCCATGCTCGCAGCCGCGATAGGGGTTGAGTGCCCGGTCGAAACCCAGGTCGGGCGAATTGTTCCAGGCGATCACGCTGCGCGGACGTTCCACGGCCACGTCGCGCATGACGCTCCGTTCCTCCTCCGGCAGGTCCCAGCCGTCATCGACGCGTTCGCGTGTCTCGCGGTCGAAGCGGGAGGCCGGCTGCGCACAGGTACCCCGTGCGGGCGCGCGTAACCAAGGGTCGAGTGGGGGTAGGGCGGGTCGGCGGGACATGAGTCGGAGCTTGAACACTTCATGAACATTTTTCAAGAACATCGCGCTCACAAAGCCTTGCCGTCGCCTTTCATCCGGCGCATGTCGCAAAAGGAAAAGTCGGCGGGCGCGCTATGGCGCATCCAGCCTGAAGGCCCATGCATCAGGGAATCGCGCAATGGCGGAAGACGACGAGATCATCCTGTCCGAACTCGACGACGAGGAACTCGTCCAACAGATGATGGACGACCTTTACGATGGTCTGAAGGAAGAGATCGAGGAAGCGGTCAATATCCTGCTCGAACGGGGCTGGACGCCGTATGACATCCTCACGAAGGCGCTGGTCGCCGGCATGACGATCGTCGGCCACGATTTCCGCGACGGTATCCTATTCGTCCCCGAGGTGCTGCTGGCGGCCAACGCGATGAAGGCGGGGATGCATATCCTCAAGCCGCTTCTGGTCGAGACCGGCGCGCCACGCATGGGCAAGATGGTCATCGGCACCGTAAAGGGCGATATCCACGACATCGGCAAGAATCTTGTCGCCATGATGATGGAGGGCGCGGGGTTCGAGGTGGTCGATCTGGGCATCAACAATCCGGTCGAG
>SLKW01000478.1 GCA_007134405.1 Paracoccaceae bacterium | reverse complement strand
TCCGTCTCCGCGTTCAGTCGACGATCTCCGCGGTCTCGAGGACAGCATGCAGCAGCACATCGGCGCCCGCCGCCGCCCAGTCCTTGCTGATGTTTTCGGCCTCGTTATGGCTCAAGCCGTCCACGCATGGGCACATGATCATTGCCGTCGGCGCCACCCGGTTGATCCAGCAAGCGTCGTGCCCGGCGCCCGAGACGATGTCCATGTGGCTGTAGCCCAGCCGCTCGGCCGCGCCGCGGATGCGCGAAAGCAGCGTCTCGTCGAAGGCCGGCGGGTCGAACTGGCCGGCGATCTCGGCCTGGAACTTCACCCCGATATCGGCGCAGACGCCGGGCGCGGTTTCCAGGAACTCCGCCACCATCTCTTCCAGCGTCTCGAGGATATGAGAGCGGAAATCCACCGTGAAGACGATCTTTTCTGGGATGATGTTGCGGCTGTTGGGGTAGACGTCGATATGCCCGATCGCCCCAACCGCGTTGGGCTGACGGGCGATGGCGATCTCGTGCACCAGTTCCGTCACCCGCGCCAGCGCCCGGCCGGCGTTGCGGCGCATGTACATCGGCGTGGAGCCGGTGTGCTGGCCCTTGCCCGTCACCGTGCATTCGATCCAGCGCAGCCCCTGGCCGTGAGTGACCACGCCCACATCCTTGCCTTCGGCCTCCAGGATCGGGCCCTGTTCGATGTGCAACTCGAAGAAGGCATGCATCTTGCGCGCGCCGACCTTTTCCTCGCCCTTCCAGCCGATGCGCTCCAGCTCGTCGCCAAACCGCTTGCCCTTGGCATCCACACGACCGTAAGCCCAGTCCTGCTCCAGCACCCCGGCGAAGACGCCCGAGGCGAGCATGGCGGGCGCAAACCGCGTCCCTTCCTCGTTCGTCCAATTGGTGACAACGATCGGGTGCTTCGTCTTGATGCCCAGATCGTTCAGCGTGCGCACGACTTCCAGCCCGCCAAGCACCCCCAGCACCCCGTCGTACCGACCGCCAGTCGGCTGGGTATCCAGATGGCTTCCCACATACACGGGCAGCGCCTCCGGATCCTCGCCCCGGCGGGTGGCGAACATCGTGCCCATCTCGTCGACACCCATGGTGCAGCCCGCTTCCTCGCACCACTTCTGGAAGAGCGCGCGCCCCTCGGCATCGGCGTCGGTCAGCGTCTGGCGATTGCTGCCGCCGGCCACGCCCGGCCCGATTTCGGCCATCTCGTGGATCGAGTCCCATAGCCGGTCGGGATCGATCCGCATGTTCGCGGCGGGAGCGGTCATTCCATCCTCCTGTCGTCCGGGGCGGTCTTCTGCCGCCCTCGTCTCAGCCCGGGTGCACCTCCGGACAATCCTGCGCGCGATCGAACCGGTCCACCGGGTCACGATCGGGCTTCAATTGATCATCTCTTCCAGTATAACCGGCAACGCTGGGGTTGCGCAGCGAGGCCGACGCTAGCAGACTTGACCATTCAGTCAAGATCATTCGGAAGGCCCGGTACGCCCCCATGGTTCAGGCCGAAAAAGCTGAAAAACAAGGCTCCAGAGCCGGCGCACGCGAAGATCTTGAGCGCGCGATCATCGATGCGGCCGAACGCGTCTTCGCCGAGGCGGGCTTCGGCGGGGCAACGATGCAGGCCATCGCCGACCGCTGCGGCCTGCCCAAGGCGAACCTGCATTACTACTTCGCCTCCAAGCAGCAACTCTACCGCCGGGTGGTTGAACGCATCTTCCATGTCTGGCTCGAGGCGGCCGACAGTTTCGAAAGCTCCGCCACGCCCGAGGTGGCGTTGCGCCGCTACATCACCCGAAAGATGGAACTGTCGCGCACCCACCGCTTCGGCTCCAAGGTCTGGGCGAACGAGGTGATGCACGGTGCGCCGATCATCCAGGATTTCCTGGAAACCACGCTCCGCGACTGGACCGAGTCGCGCGCCCGGGTCATCCGGCGCTGGATTGCCGCCGGGTCCGTGCGCCCGGTCGATCCGCACTGGCTGCTCTACATGATCTGGGCCACGACCCAGCACTACGCCGATTTCGCCCATCAGATCGAGACCTTGAACCAGGGCCCCCTGACCGACGCGCAGTGGGACGAGGCGACCGACACGGTCTGCGCGATCATACTGCGCGGGATCGGGCTGGAGGGAAAAGCGTGACCACCCGTATCCAGAAGCGCAACCGAAAGCTCATCCTCGACGCCGCGCTCGAGGTGTTTTCGGCGCAGGGCTTCCGCGGTGCGACGCTTGACCAGATCGCGGTCGAGGCGGGGCTCTCAAAGCCGAACCTGCTCTATTATTTCGACAGCAAGGAAGCGATCCACAAGGCGCTTCTGGGCGAGTTGCTGACGACCTGGCTCGACCCGCTCAAGGCCATCGACCCTTCGGGCGATCCGCGCGCCGAAATCATGGCCTACATGCGCCGGAAGCTGCAGATGTCGCGCGAATACCCGCGCGAAAGCCGGCTTTTCGCTAACGAGATCCTGCAGGGCGCGCCGCGCATGTCGGCCTTCATCGCCACCGAATTGAAGGCCCTCGTCGACGGGTTTGCCGCCCTCATCCGCCGCTGGAGCGCCGAGGGGCGGCTGGCGCCGGTGGATCCGCATCACCTGATCTTCTCGATCTGGGCGCTGACCCAGCACTATGCGGACTTCGACGCGCAGATCCGGCTGATCCGCGACGGCGCCGACCCGCTCGAGGGCGCCGAGGCGCATCTGGAGATGCTGTTTGCGCGCCTGCTCGCTCCGGCGCAGGTTACGCCGCCGGTCGGCTGATCCGCCCGCCGCCGGTCGGCGCTGGCACCCCGGTCGTGCGCGGCGCCGAAAGCGGCAGGCCGCGCGCCACGCGCGCGGCCAGGAAGGCAAAGGCCTGCGCCTCGATCATGTCGCCGTCGAGCCCGGCTTCTTCCACAGGTGCGACGGGGCACGACAGCCGCGCGGCCAGCTTGTTCATCACCGCCCGGTTGTGCCGCCCGCCGCCGCAGACCAGCACCCGCTCGGGCGGCGCCGGGAAATGCGCGAAGGCTCGCGCCACGCCCTCGGCCACAGCCGCGGCCAGCGTGGCCAGCGCGTCGGGGGCGGCCATCCCCGCGACATCCGGCGCCGGCGCGGCGCGGTCGAGCGATTTCGGCGGCGCGAGCGCGAAGAACGGATCGGCGCCGAAATCCGCTAACCGTCCAGCATTCGCGCGCCCTGAAAGCGCCAGTGCTCCGCCCTCGTCGCGCGGCTGACCCAGGACGGACGCCGCAAGATCGTCCATCGGCGCGTTGCCCGGCCCGCAGTCGAAGGCGATGCAGGCTGTTTCCGGCGCGGGATCGGCCGGATCGACCCAGGTCACGTTCGCCACGCCCCCGATGTTGAGAAAGACCAGCGGCCCGCCCGCCCCCATCCAGCGCGCCAGCGCGTGATGGTAGAAGGGCGCGAGCGGCGCGCCCTGCCCGCCCGCCGCCACGTCGGCGCTGCGGAAGTCCCACGCCACCGGCAGGCCGAGCGCCGCCGCCAGCCGGTCACCCGACCCCGCCTGATGCGTCCCCCGCCCGCCGGGCTCGTGCGCCAGCGTCTGGCCGTGAAAGCCAACCAGATCGACGGCCTCGAACCGCGTCAGTAGCTCGGCATGCGCGGCCTCGACCAGGCGCGCCGCCGCCTCGGCCCGCGCCTCGCCCGGCCAGGCGCCGAGGGCCGCGCGCAGGACCGCGCGCTCGGCCTCGGAATAGGCGCGATAAGCGCTGGGGCCAAAGCCCAGCACCGCCTCGCCGTCGGTCTCCAGCACCGCCGCATCCACCCCGTCGAGCGACGTGCCCGACATCGTGCCCAGAACCCGCATCGCGCCTTTTCCTCGCCCTCGCCTTCGCGCTAT